>NZ_LZKV01000140.1:0-12193 GCF_001672995.1 Mycobacterium sp. 1482292.6
GCCCATACGGTCAGCGAGGCCGGAAGGGCCGAAGCCTCGGTCGGCATGGCCGCCACCCCCGGGTCGGCCACCGATCCCGTTGGGAGAGGAGCGGCAGCAGGGCCCGAGCCTCATCGAGCGCATGGTGACCAGCAAGCTGCGTGCCCAGCGCCCCTCGTTCCGCACCGAGCAACCCGACGCCACCTATCGCCTGCCGCTGCAGACCGCGTCGCGCACCACCGGGGCGACCGCCTACCGGCTGGGCCTGACCGTCGACGGGCACGAGACGCTGTCCGGCATTTCGTTCACGGCCCGCCCCGGCACCATGACGGCGGTCATCGGACCGTCGGCCGCGCGTAATGCCGCGCTGCTGGCGCTGCTGGCCGGCGCCCGAACGCCCAGCGCGGGGCGCGTCACGGTGGATCGACACGATGTGCACGACGAACCGGAGGTCATGCGGACCCGAATCGGGGTGGTCCCGCGCGACAACCGCCTGCACCGCCAGCTCACCGTCGCGCAGGTCCTCGAATACGCCGCCGAGCTGCGGCTGCCGCCGGACACCTTGCCCGAGCAGCGCGACCGCGTGGTCAGCCAGGTCCTCGACGAGCTCGAGCTGACAGCCCACCGCGACACCCGAATCCGCAAACTCCCCGCCGAGGTGCGCCGGTGCGCGGACCTGGCCGTCGAGCTCGTCACCCGGCCCAGCCTGCTCGTGGTGGACGAGCCCACCACCGGACTGGACGCGGCGCAACAGCGCCACGTCATGGCGGTCCTGCGGCGCCAGGCCGATATCGGCTGCGCCGTGGTGGTCGCGATCTCGGCGCGCACGTCGCTCACCGACGTCAACGTCTGCGACCAGGTGTTGGTACTGACCGGCACGGGCCAGGTGGCTTACCTGGGGACGCCCCTGCAGGTGGAATCCGCGCTGGGCACCTCCGACTGGAACAGGGTGCTCGCGCAGGTCGGCGCCGATCCCGAGGGAGCCCACCGCGCGTTTCGCACCCGAGCGCCCACGTCGGCGCCGACCACTGCGCCGGAAGTCGCGGCACCGTGGCCGCCGCCGCCCGCGGCGCCCAGGGCTCGGCAGATCCGGTTGCTGGCCCGGCGCGAGGTTCGCCTGCTCCTCGGCGACCGCAGCTACTTCGCGTTCCTGGCGGTCCTGCCGTTCGTCCTGGCCGGGCTGACGCTGCTGATCCCGGGTGATTCGGGACTGGCCAGGCCCGGCGCGGACAGCACCAACCCGCACGAGGCCATCGAGCTCCTGGCCGCCTTCAACGTCGCGGCGGTGATCATCGGCACGGCGCTGACCATCCGCGCGCTGGTGGGCGAACACCGCGTCTTCCGGCGCGAGCAGGAAGTCGGCCTGACGGCACCGGCGTACCTCACCGCCAAGATCACCGTGTACGGCCTGGCCGCGGCCCTCTGGACGGCCGTCGTGTTCGCGATCGTGATCGCGGTCAAGGGGGGACCGGGACGCAGCGCCGTCCTGCTGCACAACGCCACGGTCGAGCTCTACGTGGGCGTGGCCGTCACCGCGATCGTGTCGGCGGTCCTGGGCCTGGCGCTGTCGTCGCTGGGCAAGTCGCCGCGCGAGGTCCTGCCGCTGGTAGTCCCGGTGATCCTGGCGGCGGCGCTGTTCAACGGGAGCCTGGTACAGCTGGTGAGCAGGTGGGGCCTGCAGCAGATCAGCTGGTTCGTCCCGGCCCAGTGGGGCTTCGCGGCCACGGCGTCCACCACGAACCTGCGCAGGGTCGATTCGCTGGCGGCCGACGCCGTGACCTGGACGCACTACAGCGGCTGGTGGGTGTTCGACACCGGGATGCTCGTTTTGTTCGGCGTGCTCGCGGCCGGATTCACGCTGTATCGGCTGCGGTCACCGCTGGGCGGACGCCCCCACCCGTCCCCCGATCGCGAGCCGCAAGAAGCCCCTCGCCGCCAAGGCTGAGCCGGGTGGGCGGCCGGGTGCCGCGGGTCGGCGGCCGTCGCGAGAATGCGGACGGGGACATGAACTGTCAGCGTTGTTCGCCGCGACGGGAACCGCCCATTACTGTCGGCTTATGGCGCCTGAAACGACTAGCACTGCCGACTATCTGCGCAACGCACTGGACGGGCGTTGGCGTGATGTGAGAAACCGGATGCGGGCCACGCTCACCGAGGACCTGTTCCGGCCGCACTACACGCCGAACACCGTGATCGCCCGCACCAAGGTGGCGGAGCAGATGCGGATCATGGCGGCGTTCGGCGCGGCCGCCGACAGTTTCCGCAAGGAACACGGCGGCACCGGTGACGTGGGGGCGGCGATCACCATGATCGAGATGCTGGCCATGTCGGACCTGTCGCTGATGGTGAAGGCCGGTGTGCAGTGGGGCCTGTTCGGCGGTGCCGTGGAGAACCTGGGCACCGAGCGCCACCACGAGCTCTACGTGCCCAAGATCATCAGCCTCGAGTTGCGCGGCTGTTTCGCCATGACCGAGACCGGACATGGCAGCGACGTGCAGTCGCTGGAGACCACCGCGACCTACGACCCCGAGACCGAAGAGTTCATCATCGACTCCGCCACCCCCTCGGCGCGTAAGGACTACATCGGCGGCGCCGCCGAAACCGCAACCATGGCGGCGGTTTTCGCGCAACTGATCACCCACGAGGACGGGAAGCCGGTCAATCACGGCGTGCACTGCGTGCTGGTTCCGATCCGCGACGAGGACGGCAACGATCTGCCGGGCATCACCACCTCGGACTGCGAATACAAGGGCGGACTGCCCGGTGTCGACAACGGGCGCATCGTGTTCGACCATGTCCGGGTCCCGCGGGTCAACCTGTTGAACAAGTACGGCGACGTCGCGGCCGACGGCACCTACAGTTCGCCGATCGACAACCCGAATCGCCGGTTCTTCACCATGCTGGGCACCCTGGTCCGCGGCCGGATCACCGTCGGTGGCAGCGCCGGCGCCGCCGGCCGGGTGGCCCTGGACATCGCCACCCGATATGCCTTGCAGCGCAGGCAGTTCACCGCACCCGACGACGGTTCCGAAGTGCTGATCATGGACTATCTGGTGCACCAGCGGCGACTATTTCCGTTGATCGCCAAGTCGTACGCGTTGCAGTTCGCGCAGAACGAACTGGTCGGCAAATGTCATGACGTGCAGAGCGCCGACGCACCCGACGCCGACGAGCAACGCGAACTCGAAGCGCGCGCCGCCGGCCTGAAGGCGGCCAACACCTGGCATGCGAGCCGGGCCATCCAGGAGGCCCGCGAAGCGTGTGGCGGCGCCGGCTACATGGCCGAGAACAGACTGATCGGGCTGCGCGGCGACACAGACGTTTTCACCACCTTCGAGGGCGACAACCACGTGCTGACCCAATTGGTGGCCAAGGAACTGCTCACGGCCTACGCCGACGACATCAAGAGCATGAGTCCGGTCGAATGGGTGCGCTTCGCGGCCAGCACGGTGGGTGAACGCGTCGTCAAACGCACTGCGGCAGAGGCGATCATCCAAACCATCGTGGACGCCCGCCAAGACAGCGAGGAAGAGGGCAGCCTGTTCAACCGCGGCACGCAGATCACGATGTTCGAGGACCGCGAGGAGTATCTGCTGGCATCGGTGGCCCGCCGGCTGCAGGCCAAATCCAAAGAGATGTCGGCCTTCGACGCATTCAACTCCGTGCAGGATCACGTGTTGCACGCGGCCAGCGCGCACATCGACCGGGTCATCCTGGAGGCGTTTGTCGCCGGAATCGACGCGTGCCCCGACGAGAAGGCCCGCGAAATACTCGGCATCCTGTGCGACCTGTACGCACTGTCGGTCATCGAGGATGACAAGGCGTGGTACATCGAGCACCGCTACCTGTCCACCGAACGCGCGAAGGCGGTCACCCGGGGTATCAACGACCGGTGCCGCGCGCTGCGCCCGCACGCGGAGACGCTGGTCGACGGGTTCGGCATCCCGGAGCGGCTGCGTTATGTCGAGATGCTGCACCCGGAGAACCTGGAAGAGGCCCTCACGAGCTGAGCGGCCGACCGCCGATCACCGGCCGCCGCGACGTCGGCACGGACGGGAAAGTCATTGGCGGCAAACGCTATTGATTCGGAACCTTGCCCAGCGTTTGCAACTTGCCGTCCGGGCCGATCCGGAACTTGACCGTTCCGATCCCGGTCGGACAGCACAGCTGGTCATTCCCCTTCTGCCACTGGTATTGAACGGTGACGGTGTCATCCGAGGGCGGTAGCACCGTCGTGTACGGCTTTGGGTTCGGGGTGGGGCTACCCAGCGGCCTGTTGTGGTCGAAGAAGAGCAGTTGCTGTGGGCTTGATTCGCTGGCGATCGTCGGGATGATCTGCACCCAATACAACCGGCAGTTTCGGGTGTGCCCGCGGCCCATCTCGACCCAGATGGTGCCGGGGATGGCGATGGGAACGGCGGTGATCGCCTGGTGCACCGTGTCGGCCGTCGGCCCGTCGGAGTCCTTGCAGTTGTCGGGCCGGGCCTGGGGCGGCGCGGTCGGCTTCCAGCCGCAGCCGGAGGCCAGCAAAACCAGACAGATCACAATGAGCCGACGCACGCGGTGAGCTTAGCGAAGACTGTGAATGTCCCATCGGTTTGGTCAAAAACCCCCTTCTGAGAAGCGTTTCGCGGGCAGTCCTGCGTAACCTCAAGCGGGACGGCCGGTCAACGGTGACCTGCGGTAACGCCTTCCACGGCCGCGAATTCCCCGGCGATTTCACATCGGCGCGCCAGCCGCTGAGAGGAAGAAGTAAACCGGGGGAAATTTCGGGCAGCGATGCCGAAACATGCCTGCTCCACAATGAACTCACCCGAGACAGAGCTAACTCGTGCGCACTCGAACCGAAGGGACGTAAGCGTGACCAGGGAGTCCATGGCGCCTGACAACGCCGTGAACACCATGTGCGCTTACTGCGGCGTCGGGTGCGGCATGGTGTTGCAGATCACAACGGACCCGAAAACGGGCCGCGATCACGTCGCCAAGTCGATTGGGAGCAAAGCACATCCGGCCAACTTCGGCCGGTTGTGCACCAAGGGCGCCACCACCGCGGACATGCTCGGCGCGCCGGGCCGGATGGGCTCGGCCCATGTGCGGGCCGACCGCGGTGAGCCACTCGAGCCCGTCGACATGGATCGGGCGATCACCCAGTGCGCGAACCGGTTACGCGCGATCATCGACGAACAGGGTCCGGACGCCTTCGCGATGTACGTGTCCGGCCAGATGTCCATCGAGGCGCAGTACCTGGCGAACAAGCTGACCAAGGGCTTCATCGGCACCAACCAGATCGAGTCGAACTCGCGACTGTGCATGGCCAGCGCCGGTTCCGGTTACAAACTCTCGCTCGGCGCGGACGGACCACCCGGGTCATACCAAGACTTCGACCGTGCCGACGTCTTCTTCGTCATCGGCGCGAACATGGCCGACTGCCATCCCATCCTGTTCTTGCGGATGATGGACCGGGTCAAGGCGGGCGCGAAGCTGATCGTCGTCGACCCGCGCCGCACCGCGACCGCCGAGAAGGCCGATCTGTACCTACAGATCGCGCCGGGATCGGATCTGGCGCTGCTCAACGGGCTACTGCACCTGATCGTCGAGAACGGCCACACGGACCCCGATTTCATCGCCGAATTCACCGAGGGCTGGGAGGTGATGCCCGGCTTCCTGGAGCAGTACACGCCCGACATGGTCAGCGCCGTGACCGGCATCCCGGAAGCGGACATCCGCAAAGCGGCTCAGATGATCGGCGAGGCCGACAATTTCATGAGCTGCTGGACCATGGGCCTCAACCAGAGCACCCATGGCACCTGGAACACCAACGCCATCTGCAACCTGCACCTGGCCACCGGCGCGATCTGCAAGCCGGGCAGCGGCCCCTTCTCCCTCACCGGCCAGCCCAACGCCATGGGCGGTCGCGAGATGGGTTACATGGGGCCGGGTTTGCCCGGTCAGCGTTCGGTGCTATCGGACGAGGATCGTGAGTTCGTCGAAAACCTTTGGGGCCTTCCCCGCGGAACGCTGCGCACCGAGGTCGGCGGCGGCACCATCGACATGTTCTCCCGGATGGCCGACGGGCAGATCAAGGCCTGCTGGATCATCTGCACGAATCCCGTTGCCTCCGTTGCCAATCGTAAGACGGTGCTGGCCGGACTGGAACGCGCCGAGTTGGTGGTGGCCCAGGACGCGTTCCTGGAGACCGAGACCACCGAATACGCCGATGTGCTGTTGCCGGCGACCCTGTGGACGGAGTCCGAAGGGGTCATGGTCAATTCCGAGCGCAACATGACGCTGTTCCAGCCGGCGGTCCAGGCGCCGGGCCACGCGCTGCCGGACTGGCAGATCATCACCCGGATCGCCTGCGAGATGGGCTTTTCGGAGGCGTTCAGTTACACCTGCGCCGAGGAAGTCTTCGAAGAAATCAAGCGGTTCTCCAACCCGAAGACCGGGTACGACCTGCGCGGTGTCAGCTATGAGCGGCTGCGCCAGAGCCCGCTGCAGTGGCCGTGCGCTCCACAGGGCGGGGGCGACCGCAACCCGATCCGCTACCTCAATGACGGCGTCAGCCAGACGCGGCTGGTCCGCGAGGACGGCAGCGTGCCGCGGTTGGCCTACCCGACGCCGACGGGCCGGGCGGTGTTCTTCGCCCGCCCGCACCTGCCGCCCGACGAAATGCCCGACGACGACTACCCGTTCCTGCTGAACACCGGTCGCCTGCCTCACCAATGGCACACCATGACCAAGACCGGCAAGGTCGCCAAACTCAACAAACTCAATCCGGGGCCGTTCGTCGAGATCCACCCCGACGACGCCGCCCGCCTGCACATCGTCGACGACGATCAGATCGAGATCGCGTCCCGGCGCGGCCGCGCCGTGCTGCCCGCTGTCGTCAGTGACCGGGTGCGGCCCGGCAACTGCTTCGCGCCGTTCCACTGGAACGACGCCTTCGGCGAATACCTGTCCATCAACGCCGTCACCAACGACGCCGTCGATCCCATCTCGAGCCAACCGGAATTCAAGGCGTGCGCGGTCACGCTGACGAAGGTCGCCGTCGCGCAACCCGATCCCGGTACCGAGATGCCGGCGGTCCCCGACACACCGGCATCCGCACCCACGGAGGTACGAGAAATCAGCGTGTCACAAGTCGACGCACTCGGCGAATTGCTGGGTGTGACAACGCAAGCCAAGCCGGAATTCAACGAGCTCGGCCGCTCGTATCTGGCCGGCATGCTCTCCGGGCTTCGCTCTGACGCCGGTCGCCGCACCGCCGGTGTGCCTACCCTGCCGCCGAGCGCGCCGTTCGATGCGGGCACCCGGCTGTGGGTGGACGGCCTTCTGGCCGGATTGTTCTCGCGCGTCGACGGACCGGGGGGCCTGGCCGAGGCACCGCCGACCGCCCCGGCGCCGGCCGTCGAGCAACCGCCCGCCACGCCCGTCGACACCAAGCCCGCCGCCGAGCGCGCGCCCGTGGTGGTGCTGTGGGCATCGCAGACCGGCAACGCCGAGGAGCTCGCCGGCGAGATCGCCGCCCGGTTGGGCGCCGCGGAACTCCCGGTCGCGCTGCACAGCATGGATGACTTCCCGCCGGCGCAGTTGACGACGACGCGGGAGGTGCTGTTCGTCACCAGCACCACCGGCGACGGTGACGCGCCCGACAACGGCGCCGGCCTCTGGCGAGCGCTGACATCCGAGGGCGCACCGCGATTCACCAACCTCCGCTACGCCGTGCTGGCGCTGGGCGACTCCAACTACGACGATTTCTGCGGCCACGGCCGCAAGCTGGACGCCCGCCTCGCCGAGCTCGGCGCCACCCGCATCACCGACCGGGTGGACTGCGAACCCGACTACGACGACACCGCGGCGAAGTGGGTGGGCGACGTCATCGAGGCCCTGACCCGGACGCCCACCTCGGTCGGCGGGGACGGAAGTGTGACGACGCCGGCCCGCACGTCCACCGTTGCCGCGCCGCCTCGCCCCGGCGCGCCCGCCGCCGGCGCCTACAGCAAGAAGCATCCGCTGATCACCGGCATGGTCCGCAACACCGTGTTGAGCCGACCGGAATCGACGAAAGACGTGCGGCACCTGGTTTTCGACATGCCGGAGGAATCCGTGACCTACGAGGCCGGTGACGCGCTCGGCGTGTGGCCGCGCAACAGCGACGCGCTGGTCGACGAGTGGCTGTCGGTCACCGGACTGAACGGGCAGACCCCGGTCGAGGTCGGCGAGCACGGTCTGATGTCGTTGCGCTCCGCGCTCACCGAGCGCATCGAGATCGCCCACATCAGCCGGGATCTGGTGCGCTTCGTGCAGGAGCGCACCGGTGACCCCACACTCGCGGAGCTGCTGAAGCCGGAAAACAAACGCGCACTGGCGGATTGGACGTGGGGCCGCCAGTCCATCGATCTGCTGGCCAAGCTGCCCGTCTCCGCGTCGGCCCACGAGTGGCTGCGGGTCCTCAAACGCCTTCAGCCGCGGCTGTATTCGATCTCGTCGAGCCCCAAGGAGTGCCCGGGCGAAGTCCACCTGACCGTCTCCCCGGTGCGCTACAACTTCCAGGGCGTCGCACGCCGCGGGGTGTGTTCGACCTACCTCGCCGACCGCTCCCCCGGCGACCGCGTCGCCGTGTATCTGCAGCAGTCCAGCAATTTCCGGCCGCCGAGTGAGTCGGACACCCCGATGATCATGATCGGGCCCGGGACGGGGATCGCGCCGTTCCGCGGCTTCCTGCAGGAACGGCGCGCACTCGGGCACACCGGCCCCAACTGGCTGTTCTTCGGCGAGCAGCACGCCGCCACCGACTTCTACTACCGCGACGAACTCGAGCAGATGCGTGACGACGGGTTCCTCACCGAGTTGGACCTGGCGTTCTCCCGCGATCAGCAGCAGAAGGTCTACGTGCAGCACCTGATGCGCAAACGCGGGGCGCAGCTGTGGAGCTGGTTGCAGGACGGCGCCCAGCTCTACGTCTGCGGCACCGCGGATCCCATGGCCAAGGACGTCGACCGAGCACTCTGCGAGATCGCCGCCGAATTCGGCAAGCTCGAGCCGGAAGCGGCGAAGGACTACGTCCAGTCGCTGAGCGCCGACAAGCGCTACCACCGCGACGTCTACTGACGCCGATCCGCCACCCGTAACACAGCGGAAACATCGCGCGCCTACCGCCGAAACTTCGGCGTCGCACGATGCACTCGTAAGGTCGCGCGCCTGAAGGAGTGACGTCATCGTGGCTCGGGAGTGTGATGGACCCGATCGGGTCATCAAGAACGGCTGCCCGCTGCAGTGCCGGCTCAGGTACGGCGACGAACCCGCCAGTGACCAGGTCGATTGGGCGGGCCTGCCCATCAATCTCGACTTCGCGTTCTCGCGGGATCAACGCGACAAGGTCTACGCGCAGCATCTGCTGCGCAGGCGCGGGACCCAGTTCGGTCCGTGGCGCCACGGCGGGTACGTGTGCGTCTGCGACATGGCCGACGAATCCCTCACCGGCGGTTAGCGACACACCCGACGGGTGTGCGGAGCGGGCCATCGCAAAAATCACCGTGGTTGAAACGCTGCGATGCTTCCGCGACCGCAAGGTTCGCCCGCGCTGAGCTGCGCTAAACCGGCCATTGACGGGGTGAGCGCGGGTTTCACACGGGTTCCGGCCGCGGCCAACGCCGGCTCGACTTGCGCCGCCAATCCGCTTTCGGGGTACTAGAAAACGATGGTGGACGTGACGATCATCGAGACCTCAGGTCTGGGCGACCGCAGCTATCTCATCAGCGACGGCACGGTCGCCGTCGCCGTCGATCCGCAACGAGACATCGACCGGGTGCTCGAGCTGACGGGAGACCTGCGCATCACCCACGTGCTGGAGACCCACATCCACAACGACTACGTGACCGGCGGGCTGGCACTGGCCCAAGCTACCGGTGCCCAATACGTCGTTCCCGCAGGCGAAGACGTCGACTTCGACCGCCACGCGGTCGGGGACGGCGACCGGATCGACACCGGCGAAATTTATGTGGAAGTGCTGCTCACACCCGGACACACCCACCATCACGTCAGCTACGTGCTGCGTGACGATTCCGGCGAGGCCGTCGGCGTCTTCACGGGCGGATCGCTGCTGTTCGGCAGCACTGGCAGGACAGACCTGGTCGGCGACGACCACACCGAGGAACTGGCCCGGCTGCAATATCATTCGGTCCGGCGCCTCGCCGATGAGCTGCCTTCGGAAACCGCGATCTATCCCACCCACGGATTCGGCAGCTTCTGTTCGGCCACGCCACCCGACGGTGACGCCTCCACCATCGGCGAACAACGCCGCAGCAACCCGGCGCTGACCCAGGACGAACAGCAATACGTCGACGAGCTGCTGGAAGGACTTTCGGCGTTTCCCGCCTACTACGCACACATGGGTGTGATCAACAGGGCGGGCCCCGAAGCGGCGGACCTGTCGCCGCCCGAACCGGTTGACGCACACCAACTTCGCCACCGCATCGACGCCGGCGAGTGGGTGGTCGACCTGCGCAACCGCACGGCATTCGCGGCGGGGCATCTGGCCGGCACCTATGGGTTCGAGCTGTCGGGCTCGTTCGTGAACTACCTCGGGTGGTTGTACCGCTGGGGCGCACCACTGACGTTGATCGGTGAGGATGCCCAGCAGGTCGCCGACGCTCAGCGCGAACTCGCCCGCATCGGCGTCGATCGCCTCACCGGCAGTGCCACCGGCGATATACGCGCGCTGGCCGACGGCACGCCGCTGCGCAGCTACCGGGTCGCGTCCTTCAAGGACCTCGTCGATGTGCTCGATGACGATGCGGTCACCGTCGTCGACGTTCGCCAGCCACACGAATTCGACAGCGGCCACGTGCGCGATGCGGTCAACATTGCGGTGCACGAGCTACCGGAACGCCTCGGCGAACTTCCCCAGGACCGCGAACTATGGATCCACTGCGCCAGCGGCTACCGGGCGTCGATCGCCGCGGCGCTACTCGATCGGCATCAACGCCGCGTCGTGCTGATCGATGACGACTACGACAACGCGGAAAAACTCGACATCACCTCAGGTTCAACGTGATCGAAAAGGACGGCCCGCACCGCGATAGCGGGTAGTGACCAATTGAGGAGCCCACAACGGGAGGAATCACATGAGCGCACCGACCGCCGACGCCATCACTTCGGCCGAGCTACGCAAGCAACTCGAGTCTTCGCCCGCCCCACGCATCGTCGACGTGCGGACCCCCGCGGAGTTCGAAACGTCCCACATCTCCGGGTCCTACAACGTGCCCCTGGACGTACTGGACGAACACACCCGTGAGGTCGCCCAGCTCTTGGGCGGGGACGACGAGGTCGTCCTGGTATGCCGGTCGGGACAACGCTCCACCAAAGCCCAAACGCTGTTGCGGAACGCCGGTTTGACCGGCGGGCGCGTCCTCGAGAACGGAATCATCGACTGGGATGGGCGAGGCTTCGCCGTCGACCGCGGCGCCCAGCGGTGGGATCTGGAACGGCAGGTGCGCCTCGTCGCCGGGTCGGTCGTGTTGTCGTCCGTGCTGGGCAGTGTCGCGCTCCCCCGCCTGAAATGGGTGGCGGCCGCGATCGGTGGCGGGCTGACTTTCGCCGCGCTGACCAATACGTGCGCGATGGCCACGGCCCTGTCGAAGCTGCCCTACAACCGCGGCGCCACAACCGATCCCGAAACGGTTTTGTCGGCGCTCAATACCGCCGCGCGCTAGACGCTGAGGCCTACCGCTTGGGCGGGTCGGGCTGCCCGTACACCGCCACCACCACGGTGCGGTCCATGCTGTTGTCCGACCACACCCCGATGGTGTTGTTGGCGCAGTCGCGGATGATCGCCATGTCGTCCGGGTTGTAATACCACTGGTTGACCAGTTCCAGGCTGCTGATCGCGATGGCCGGGTTGATCGCCACGGTCTCGGCGGCCCGGCCGCGGAAGCCGACAACAAGCGGCTCAACAGCGCGGTGGTGTCGGCCGTCTACACCCTGCAGCACCAGGCGGGCTGCACCAACGACGTCGTCAGGAACAACGCCCTCACGCTGGCCGCCGAATGGCACGCCGATGACATGATCAACAACCGAAACATCAACGGCGACATAGGCTCGGACGGTTCCACGCCGCAGGACCGCGCCAACGCCGCCGGCTTCCGCGGCCGGGCCGCCGAGACCGTGGCGATCAACCCGGCCATCGCGATCAGCAGCCTGGAACTGGTCAACC
>NZ_LZKV01000141.1:0-28550 GCF_001672995.1 Mycobacterium sp. 1482292.6
GTGCGGGCCGCCGGATGGCACAGACGCCGGATCGTGCGGACCCCCGGGAGCGGCCGGCGCAGCCGGTGCCGGCGGAGCAGCCGCCTGAGCCGGTCTCCGTGCTGGCCGGTGGCGCTCACGACCCAGTCGCCGAGCCGTCGGGTGGGCCGCGTGAGCCGGTTTCGGCGCCGACCGCCGGTCCACGTCTTCCGCCCGTGCAGGCGGCGGCGGGCGACGGACTGCCGTCGGCAACTCCGCAACTACTCGACCATTCGTCGCTGCCCGTGTCACCGAGCGGATCTTCCGCTGAGACCGCGCCTATCGGCCCCCACCCATCGCCACCTTCACCTCCCTCAGCGGGTTCCCCTTTCGAGGTCCCAGGCGGGCGCCCGACCGAATTGCCAACGCCGAGTGGCGGTGGCACGCATGGCCCCGGCGACGGCGGTCCGCCAGGTGGACACCCGCCCGAAGGGCCACCCGGGGATCCCAGTGGGCATGGCGACGGCGATGGGGGTCCGCCGAGAGAGGACAAGCACCATCCGCCCGGCCACGACACCAACGGCGAGCCGCAAGCAGGTGATGGCTTCGTCGGACCGTATCCGCTGCCGCCCCCGGAGCTTCTTACCCCGCCTCCGGATGGAGCATTTTTCTGGTCGGGCAGAACTTCCGATGGCGTCGGCATCGGGCCATCATCAGCCGGCGGAAATGGATCGGCAGACCTGTTTGCAGCTTCACGCAGCGGGACCACATTGGAGGGCCTGCTGGAGCGAAATGGCATATCGCCACCGAAGTGGAGCTTTGACGACCCCGCAGCGGAGGCGTGGTGGTCGAAGGTCTCCGAAACATATGCTGCTAACGCTCGAGGTGAAGTCCACGCGGTTATCGGACCCAATCTTCGCCCCGGTGGTGTGTGGCAAGCGGTCGAGCTTCCACGACTCATGGACAATCCAAATGTCACCAGGATCGTGATCATCGATCCCGAAACCGGTGCTGAAACAACGATTTTCGAGCGATGAAGGAGCTGAGGATGGATCCGGCCGTCGTAAACGCCGCAATTGTCGTAGCCATCAGTGACACCGCGGTTCCTCATATCGACAAAGAAAAGTTGCTAGAGGTGTACGGGCAATCGCAAGCCGAATCGTTGATCGCGCGTGTTTCCGAATTGGTGCACGAAGCAGTTAGCATGCCGCTCGAATGGGGAGATATGACGCTAGCGGAAGGCGTTAACGACATCCTGCGGCGTTTCCATGAAAAGCATCCAGAACTGTCCCAGGAAGCCTTGCACGAGATCGGTCGATGCGTTGGATGGAACCTTCGTTAGCTGATATAGCAAGTCCGGGGCCGATCCAAGAATGAAACGAGCGAACTGAGGTCCAGCATTGAAGCATAAGTCCTGCTGTCTAGGGAAGAAGTACTAATGCAGTTTAACGACACTTATTTGTCACGTGAGGATAGATATGCGATCGGCATTGAGTCGCTGTCGGGACGCTATTACGCGTCGATACCCGTAAGCAATGGGATTGTGGACTACGACGAGTACTATGAGCTTACAATGAGCCAATTCGATCAATTCTTAGACGACAGAAAGGCGGCAATCGAATTCACTGAAGCTTGCCGTCTCCGTAAACATGACGATTTGCTCTTGCAGCCACCTGGAAATAATCGCGGGATTCCCGTTTAAATGCGTTCGGTTGCCGTTGGTCGGTCCGCTGCTAGGTCCCACCTAACCCGCGAGCTCCTACTCGCCCCGGTCCAAAAGATCCGACGACCCGAGCACCCGCTCGATCTGAACCTCGATGACCACGCGTCGTGGATTGGGGCGCGGGGTGCGGTAGCGCTGGGCGTATCGCAGCTCGGCGTCGCGCACGGCGTCGGGGTCGTTGTTGACCTTGGACCGGCCCTCCAGCGACAGCCACCGCGCGCCGTCCACCTGGCTGAGCACGGCCAGCCCGCCGCGATCGGCGTTGACCGCCTTCTGCGAACCCCCGGTGGTGATGACCCGCGCGATGTGCGTCTTGGGATCGAAGGTGAATCCGACCGCCACCACGTGCGGCGAATTGTCGGCTCGCAGCGTGGTCAGCATGGCCAAGTGCCGTTCCGACAGGAACGCCAGCGCATCGTCGGTGAGCCGGGTAGTGGTATTCGCCATCACCGCCCACGCTAGCGCAGGTGATAATCGCAGCCGTGGACGACACGGGCGCAGGTCCAGTACTGATCCTGGGTGGCCGCAGCGAGATCGGGATCGAACTGGCGCGACTGTTGGCGCCGGGCGCGACGGTCGTGCTGGCCGCCCGCCGCGCTGATCAACTCGCTGACCAGGTCGACGCGCTCAAACTCGCCGGGGCCGCGGCGGTCGACACCCGGGAATTCGATGCCGACGACCTGGCCTCGCATGGGCCGCTGGTCGCCTCGATCGTCGCCGAGCACGGTCCCATCGGCACCGCGGTCTTGGCGTTCGGCATCCTGGGCGACCAGGCCCGCGCCGAAATCGACGCCGCGCACGCCGTCGCCGTCGTGCACACCGACTACCTCGCCCAGGTCAGCCTGCTCACCCAGTTGGCCGCCGTGATGCGGAAAGCGGACAACGGCCGGCTGGTGGTGTTCTCCTCGATCGCCGGCGCACGCGTGCGTCGCGCCAACTACGTCTACGGTTCGGCCAAGGCCGGCCTGGACGGCTTCGCCAGCGGCTTGGCCGACGCGCTGCACGGCACCGGCGTCCGCCTGCTGATCGCCCGCCCGGGATTCGTCATCGGGCGCATGACGGAAGGCATGTCGCCCGCACCGTTGTCGAGCACACCCGCCCAAGTGGCCGCCGCGACCGCACGAGCGCTCGCAAAGGGCCGCCGCACGGTGTGGATCCCGTGGGCGCTCGGACCGGCGGCGGCCGTGATGCGCCTGCTGCCGCAGTTCATCTGGCGCAGGATGCCCCGATGATCCGCGCCGGCGACCATGCAGAGCGGCGCTCATGATCGTCGTGGTCGGCATCGGCGCCGACGGCATGCCCGGACTCGGCGAAGCGTCACGCACCGAACTCCGCAGGGCCGCAATCATTTACGGCTCCCAGCGGCAACTCGACCTTCTCGACGACACGGTGCCCGCGCCGCGACGACAATGGCCGTCGCCGATGATGCCCGCGCTGCAGACGTTGCTCGATGAGCACACGGGCGACGTGCACGTGGTGGCCAGCGGCGATCCGCTGCTGCACGGCATCGGCGGCACCCTGATCCGACTGCACGGCCGCGGCAACGTCAGGGTGCTGCCGCACGTGTCCTCGGTGACGCTGGCCTGCGCGCGAATGGGGTGGAACGTCCACGACACCGAGGTGATCAGCCTGGTCACCGCGCAGCCGCGCACCGCGGTGCGCCGCGGCGGCCAAGCGATCGTGCTGTCGCAGAACAAGTCCACGCCAAGCGAACTCGCCGCACTGCTCACCGCGCATGGCCGCGGCGAGTCCGAATTCACCGTCCTCGAACGCCTCGGCGGCCCAGACGAGCACCGCCGCGACGGCACCGCCCGCGACTGGGCCGGTGACCGAGACCTCGACGATCTCAACGTGATTGCCGTGCGCTACCTGCCCGACGACCGTGTCTCGCCACTACCCGACGACGCGTTCACCCACGACGGGCAGATCACCAAGCAGGGGATCCGCGCGGTGACGTTGGCCGCCCTGGCGCCGCGCCCGGGCGAGCGGTTGTGGGACATCGGCGCCGGCTCGGGCAGCATCAGCATCGAGTGGTGCCTGAGCGGGCGCGGTTGCAGCGCAGTGGTATTCGAGCGCGACGAGCGGCGCAGGCACAATCTCGACATCAATGCCGCGGCCTTCGGGGCCGACATCGAGGTGCGCGGCGAGGCTCCGGACGCATTCGCCGGCGCCGAGCCGCCGTCGGCGATCTTCCTCGGCGGCGGACTGACCCAGCCCGGTCTGCTCGACGCCTGCCTGGACAACCTGCCCGCCGGCGGACGGCTCGTCGTCAATGTGGTCACCACCGAATCGGAAGCCGTTCTGGCGCAAGCACATCAGCGCCTGGGCGGCCAGCTGCGACGCTTCCAGCATTATCACGGTGAGCCGCTGGGCGCATTCACCGGCTGGCGCCCGCAGTACCCGGTCACCCAGTGGGAGGTGACCAAGTGACCGTGTATTTCATCGGCGCCGGCCCGGGCGCGGCCGACCTCATCACCGTGCGCGGTCAGCGGCTCCTGCGATCCTGCCCGGTGTGCTTGTACGCCGGATCGATCATGCCCGACGACCTGCTTGCCCTGTGCCCGCCCGACGCGAAAGTCGTTGACACCGGCCCGCTGACGCTCGAGCAGATCATCACCGAACTCAGCGAGGCGCACGCCGCCGGCCACGACGTGGCGCGCCTGCATTCCGGTGACCCGTCGCTGTACAGCGCGCTCGCCGAGCAGTGCCGCCGGCTCGATGCCCTGGGCATCGACTATGAAATCGTGCCCGGGGTTCCGGCTTTCGCCGCCGCGGCGGCCGCGCTGAAGCGCGAGCTCACCGTCCCGGGGGTGGCGCAGACGGTGACGCTGACCCGGGTAGCGACCCTGTCGACGGCCATGCCGCCCGGCGAAGACCTGAAGACCCTGGCCCGGTCCGGCGCAACCCTGGTCCTGCATCTGGCCGCCGCCCAGATCGACACCATCGTTCCGCAACTGCTCGAAGGCGGCTACCGCGCCGAGACACCCGCGGCCGTCGTGGCTTTCGCCAGCTGGCCGCAAGAGGCGGTGCTGCGCGGCACGCTGGCCGACATCGCCGAGCAGATGCATCGGACCGGCATCACCAAGACCGCGGTGATCGTCGTCGGCGACGCGCTGACCGCCGGGGGATTCACCGACAGCTACCTGTACTCGACCGGGCGGGCGCGGGGGAGCCGGCACTGATGCGCGTCCTGCTGCTCGGCGGCACCGGCGAGGCGCGCGCCCTGGCCAAAGCGCTGCATCCCCGCATCGACATCGTCAGCTCCCTGGCCGGCCGGGTGCCCGACCCTGCCCTGCCGGTCGGACCGGTGCGCATCGGGGGGTTCGGCGGCGTCGACGGGCTACGGCGCTGGCTGCACGACGAACGCATCGACGCCGTCGTCGACGCCACCCACCCGTTCGCGGCCACCATGGCGGCGCACGCCGCCGCCGCCTGCGCCGAATTGCGGATACCTCACCTGATCCTGGCGCGCCCCGCCTGGGACCCGGGCCCCGCTATCGTCGTCGATTCGGACACCGATGCCGCTGAAACCGTTGCCCGGCAAGGCTATTCGCGGGTGTTTCTGACCACCGGGCGCTCGGGCGTGTGGGCCTTCGCCGGCAGCGACGCGTGGTTTCTGATCCGTGCGGTCACCGACCCCGACCCTTCGGCATTGCCGCGCCGTCACCGGGTGGTGCTCTCCCGCGGACCGTATGGCTACGACGACGAGTTCGCGCTGCTGCGTGACCACCGCATCGACGCGCTGGTCACCAAGAACAGCGGCGGGGACATGACCCGCGCGAAGCTGGATGCCGCGGCGGCACTGAACGTTGCGGTGGTGATGGTGGCGCGCCCGCCGCTACCGGCCGGCGTGTCGACCGTCGGCACGGTGGCCGAGGCCGCCGAATGGGTTGGCGCGCTACAGGGTTCGCGCTAGCCGGTTAGGTGGCCGCGCTCGCCGTCGGCCAGCAGCGCGTCGCGGGCGCGCGCGACGCGGGAACGAATGGTGCCCACCGGGCAACCGCAGACCGCGGCGGCGTCGGCGTAGGGCAGGCCGAGCAGTTGGGTGAGCAAAAGCGCTTCGCGCTGTTCGGCGTTGAGGTTGGCGATCATGGTGGTCACCTCGACCAGGTCCTCGAACCCGCGGGCGTGCCGGTCCGCGCGCACCACGTGCTCGGGATCGGCACCCATGGCCGCGCGGGGCCGCGACTGCAGGTGGCGAATGTGGTCGGCCACCACGCGGCGCGCGATCGAGAGCAGCCAGGTCCGCGCGCTCGAACGCCCGGAGAACCGCTCGATGGCGCCGATGGCGCGCAGAAAGGTCTCTTGGGTCAGATCGTCGGCGCTGCCCGAATCTGAGAGATAGGCGACGAACCGCCACACGTCTTGCTGGGTGGCCTTGATGAACGACTCGAGCGCTCGCGCGTTTCCGCGCGCGGCTGACAACGCGAGCTCGGTTACGGCCTCGTCATCGCTCGGCGCGATCATGCCCAACCACCTTTGTTGTGCGAGTTTTCCGATTCTACGACGGCCCGTCGTAGACGATGCGGTGGGGTCGATGGCGGCATGGTTGATGGGCCGCAGATGCCCACGCCGCCGACCGCTGGGTGAGTCCGCCGCCCAGGCGGGAAAGTGTGCGTCGTCCGAAGCATCCGAGCCGCGCCGGCGGTGCGAGCCCACCCGTTCCCGCGCCACCAGCAACGCGAACGCCAAGCCCAACAACAGGGGCATGTGGCTGGCGATGCGGGTGGCGGTCACCTCGCCGGCGAAGGCGTCGACGATGACATAGCCCAGCAGCGCAACGGAATAGACACCGGTGATGGCCGCCACTCCCGAGGCCGAGGCGGGCCAGACACCGGCCGCGATCATCGCCAGACCCAACGCCAGCAACCAGGCCGTCGACTCGTGCATCAGGTGCTCACCGGACATCGCGCCGTGCATATGCTCGGACACCATGCCGAAATCGATTCCGCTGATTTGGGCGGCGGCGATCGCCACCTGGAAAAGGCCGACCGCGATCAGGCCCCAGCGCCGGTAGTGCGACCGCAGCCAGCGCATCCGGGCCTGATGTCCGGTGGCCTGCTCGCCGATGCTCGCCATGATCTTGTCGACCAGGTCGGGGCCCTCGCCGGGCGTCACCGAAGCCAGCCGGCGCGTCTGCACCGCCGCACCGATCAACCAGGAGCGGCAGCTGCGGCAGGATTCGAGGTGGGCGTCGACTTGCTGCGCGAGGACTTGGGGACGCTCGCCGTCCAATCGAGCCGACAGCGCTTCGCGCGCAATCTCACACCGCATCCCTGCATCGTTGCGCATGGCCCGGCCCCGCGCAAAGACTCGCCACATTTGGCCCCGGAACGAAATTGCGGGGAACTAAACGGCGGCGGCAACCGACCTCTGGTCGTACGCATCGCCAGCCCACCCACGAGATGCACCGAAGAGGTATTCGTGTCCTTGCCCGAAGGCCCCCGACGATGACCGCCCCGATCTGGATCGCGTTTCCGCCCGAAGTGCACTCGACACTGCTCAGTAGCGGCCCCGGCCCCGCGCCGCTGCTGGCCGCCGCCACCGCGTGGACGTCGCTGAGCACCGACTACGCGACCGCGGCAGCCGAGCTCAGCGGAGTGCTGGGGGCGGTGCAGGCGGGCTCGTGGGACGGCCCCAGCGCGGACCAGTACGTGGCCGCACACGCCCCCTATCAGGCCTGGCTGCTGGAAAGCGCGGCCAAGAGCACGACGGCCGCGGCCCTGCACGAGACCGCGGCCACCGCCTACACCACCGCCCTGGCCGCCATGCCGACGCTGGGCGAGCTCGCTGCCAACCATGCCGTGCACGGGGCGTTGGTCGCCACGAACTTCTTCGGGATCAACACCATTCCGATCGCCGTCAACGAGGCCGACTACGCGCGGATGTGGGTGCAGGCCGCCACGACGATGACCACCTACCAGGCCGTCAGCGAATCGGCGCTGGCGGCGGTCCCCGCGACGACGCCCGCGCCGACCATCGTCGTACCGGGCGGCGAGGCCGCCACCGCCGGCGTCGCGGCGGTACAGGCGGCCGCCGTCGCGCCGGCCGCGAGTTCCGGCTCCAACCTCAACGACGCCGACACCTCGAGCGCCCAGCAGCAGGCGGCGACGCAGACCTATCCGTCGTGGATGGACCAGCTCACCCAGTGGCTGCAGCAGTACACCCAGAACTTCGCGTGGCCGGTGTCCAAGGACCTCAACCCCGGTGGGTGGCCGTTCCCGCCGGTGCCGTGGGTCAACAGCCTCGCCTCGTTCTTCGGCCAGTTGGGGCTCTCGCCGGCCCTGTCGACCGCGCTGGGCTGGGCCATCTTCCACACGCTGATGATCTTCTGGCCGTTCATTCAGCTCGCGATCCAGATGGCGGTGGTGCTCGCCCCGGTTGTCGTGGCCGCCATCGGCGCGGCCGCCGCGGGCGGGGTGGCCGCGGCGGTCACCGCGATCAGCGTCGTGGTCCCGCTCTCGACGCCCGCGCCCCTGCCGGCGGTCGCGGCGGCGCCCGCGCCGGTCATCGCCCCGACGCCGACGATCGCCACCGCGCCGGCGAGCGTGAGCCACGTGCCCACCCCGTCCACCGCGCCCGCGACGACCGTTGCCGGATCGGCGGGCGGGGGACCGGTGGGCGGCGGGCCCGGCGTCGGCTTCGGTCCCACGGCGACCGACGGCATCGGAGCGAACGCGTTCAACGCCCTGTACGCCGTGGGGCTTTCGGGACTGTCGGCGCGCGGCAGCGCGAGCAGCCGGTCTCGGCGCAAGTCGGAGGAACCGTCGTCCGACGACCTCGACACGCCCGCCGCCGCGGCCGCGGCCGCCGACGCCAAGAAGAAGGCGCGGGCCCGCCGGCGCCGCGGCGGCACCGCCACCGAGCGCGCCTACCGCTATGAGTTCATGGAGATGGACGAGGGGACGACTCCGGCTGGCGACGCCGAAGACCCGTACGCCGCCCGCCCTTCCGAGGACAGTGCGGGACCGCTCGGATTCGCCGGCGCCGCAACCAAACCCGATGCCGCGCAAGCCACCGGGCTGGCCACGCTGACGCGCGACGGGCTGAGCGACGGCCCCACCCTGCCGATGATGCCGAGTACCTGGGATCGCGACTAGCCGGCGTTTCAGGCCTGGTAACGCCGCGGTGTGAAGACCCGGTCGGTGGAATCGTGTGAGTACCACTGGGTTTGGGACGATCCGACGATCAGCAGGCAGCGCATGTCGATCTCGGTGGGCTCGAGATCGGCCAGCCTGACCACGCGGACGTCTTCGTCCGGGCCGGAGACGTTGCGGCCGACCACCACCGGGGTGCCGGGTTCGCGGTGGGCCAGCAAGATGTCGCGCATCGCCCCGACCTGCCAGGTCCGCGACTTGGAAGCCGGGTTGTAGATCGCCAGCACCAGGTCGGCGGCCGCGGCGGCCTGCAGTCGCGCGGAGATCACCTCCCACGGCTTGAGGCGGTCCGACAGCGAGATCACCGCGTAGTCGTGCCCCAAGGGCGCGCCGACCCGGCTGGCGACGGCCTGGGCCGCTGTCATCGCCGGAATCACCCGCACCTGCACGCCCGGCCATTCCTTGGCCTCTTCCAGCACCGCCGTCGCCATCGCGAACACGCCCGGGTCGCCCGAGGACACCACCGCCACGGCGCGGCCCTGTTCGGCCAGCGCGCAGGCCAGGCGGGCCCGCTCGGGCTCGTCACGGTTATCGCTGGGGTGACGCTGCTGGCCGTCGCGCGCCGGGACGCGGCTCAGGTAGCCGCCGTAGCCGATCAGGTCGGTCGCCGCCGCGAGCTCACGGCGGGTCTGCGGCGTCATCCAATCCATGTCGCCGGGGCCCAGACCCACCACCGTGACGCTGCCGACGGCGGCAGCGCGCCGGCCGCGCTGCCCGCCCGGCAGGATGGCCAGTGAGAAGTACGGGACGCCGGCCTCGTCGACGTCGGCGGCGGGCAGGATGCGTTGCGAAGCGGTGCTGGCCCGCTCCACATAGAACGCGTCGTCAAGTTGTCCTGACGTCGAAAGAGCTTCCCGCACAGCGTGATACGAACGGCCGAGCTTGAGTACGACGGCGGCGTCGGCGTCGGCGAGCCGTCGGGTCAGCTCTTCGACCGGCAGCGTGCCCGGCAACACCGACAACACCTCGTCGCCGGCCACCAATGGCGTGGCGATGGCCGCCGAGGCGGCGCTCACCGACGTCACGCCCGGCACGATGACCGCGTCGAACCGCTCCGTCAGCCGGGTGTGCAGATGCATGTAGGAGCTGTAGAACAGCGGATCGCCCTCGGCCAGCAGGGCCACATTGCGACCGGCCGCCAGATGCGCCGCGATGCGCTCGGTGGCCTCGACGTAGAAGTCCTCGATCGCACCGGCATAGCCGCCGGGATGGTCGGTCGTCTCGGTGGTGACCGGATAGACCAGGTGCTCTTCGATCTGGCCGGGCCGCAGGTACGGTTCGGCGATGCCGCGCGCGATGCTGCGGCCGTGCCGGGCGCTGTGGTAGGCCACCACGTCGGCCTCGCCGATCACCCGGGCGGCCTTGACGGTCACCAATTCCGGGTCACCGGGCCCCAGCCCGACGCCCCACAGTGTGCCCCTGTCGGCGCTTTGCGCGGTGCCCGCCGCGGTCACTCGCGGTCGCTCGCGATCGCGTTGACGGCCGCGGCCGCCATGGCGCTGCCGCCCCGGCGGCCCCGCACCACCAGATACGACGTCCCGCGGGGGTTGGCGATGAGCTCCTGCTTGGACTGCGCCGACCCGACGAAACCCACCGGTCCGCCCAACACCCCGGCCGGTGGGGCCAGCCCGTCGTCGATCAGCTCGAGCAGCCGGAACAGCGCGGTCGGGGCGTTGCCGATGGCCAGCACCGCGCCGGGCAGCCGGTCCGCCCACAGCTCCACGCCGGCCGCCGAACGAGTGGTCTGCCGGCGCGCGGCCAACTCGGCCGCCCGGGGATCGGCCACCAGGGACACCACCTGGTTGTCGGCCGGCAACCGCGCCGCGGTGATGCCGGCGGCCACCATCGACGAATCGCACAGCACGGGAGCGCCGCCGCGTAGGGCGGCGCCGACCCGGTCGACGACGTCGTCGGTGAACGCGATGTGCTCGGCCACGTCGACCTGCCCGCAGGTGTGGATCAGCCGGACCACCACCCGTGCCACATCGGCGGGGAATCGCGCCAGATCGGCTTCGGCGCGGATCGTCGCGAACGACTGGCGATAGATCTCCGCCGCGTCGCGGATGTAGTCGAGCACCCGCCCACTTTAAGGCTCTCCCGCGTGGTGACCCGCCGCACCCGGCTACAGGCGCCGGTATCCGTCCGAGGTGGCCACCAGCACGTCACCGGTGAGCGGACTGCCACACGCCCGGTCGCAGCCGACGAAGTGACGGTGCACCCCCGAATCGGGATCCAGCGACCGCGCGGCGTCGGCCCGCACATCGGCGGCCGACCGCGCGCAGCCGGGGCTGCCGGTGCAGGCGCTGACGCTCAGCCAAGGCGAGTTCTCGTCGAACACCAGGCCCAAGGGCGCCAGGACGCGCAGCGCGACGTCGGCGACCTCTTCGGCAAGATCGCACACCAGCACCGAGCGCCACGGCGTGATCACCAGCGGCGCCTCGATCGCCGCCAGGTACTCCGCGACGCGCGCCGGCAGCACGCCGAGCGGCACCGCGGCGCCCAGCGTCACCCGGCCGTCGTCCTGGCCGATCCAGCCCACCGGCGCCTTGGTGACGGCCGGGAACGAGGGGGCGCGCGGCTTGGCACCGGGCACCAGCCGTCGTAGGTCGTCCAATTCCTGGACGCGCCAAGCGGTTTCGCGAATATCGAGGAACCGCATCGCGAGCGCGACGAGCGTGTCGATCACCTCGTCGTGCGCCAGCCGGACACCGGTGTCGCGTCCGGCCAGCAGCAGCGCGCAGCCGTCGGGAAAGGCGTGCACGCCCACGTCGGCGCGCAGCCCGGAGACGTCGGCCCGCCCGTCGTCCAGGCCGAACCAGAATCGACCGCCCAGCTCGGCGAGCCGGGGCTTGCCGCAGATCGCGGCGTCGAGTTCGCCGACCCAGCGCCGGACATCGAGATGGCCGCCGGAGCGTCCGGACAGCGGTGAGGCGACGATATTGCGGACCCGCTCGTGCGTCGCCGACGGCAACAGCCCCGCGGCGGCGAGCGCCTCGCCGACCGCTTGGACGTCGGTCAGCCCACGCAACTGCACATTGCCCCGAGCGGTCAGCTCGAGCGTTCCCGAACCCGATGCGGTGGAGACGGCGGCCAGCGCGGCCAGTTGGGCGGCGGTGATCATGCCGCCGGGTAGCCGGATCCGGGCCAGCGCACCGTCGGCCGCCTGGTGCACCTGCAGCGCACCCGGGCATGCGTCGGTGTCGCGCGTCCTGGCCACCCGTCCACGGTACGGCCCCGAGCGTCACACGCCGGTCGGGATTGCCTTCAGCCAGACGTAAACCCTTACCCGGGCCCCCGTCCGCGCCTTAGCGTCGGCACAGTGAGCATTGCCACCGCGCTCGATGCTGCCTCGAGCAAGCCGGCCGGCGCCCCAGCCGGCGGGGCTAGCGGGCTGTGGGCGCGCCGCAAATGGGAAATCGTGCGCGTCGTGTCGCCGCTGGCGTTGTTGGCGCTGTGGCAGCTGGGCAGCGCGATAGGCATCATCCCCGCCGACGTGCTGCCGGCCCCCTCGCTGATCCTCGAGGCCGGCGTGGAGGTGACCCGCAATGGGCAGCTCGGCGACGCGCTGCACATCTCGTCCGTCCGTGTCGTCGAGGGGCTGCTGCTGGGCGGGGTCATCGGAATCGTGGCGGGCGCGGCGGTCGGCCTGTCCCGCTGGGTCGAATCGACCGTGGACCCGCCCATGCAGATGATCCGGGCGCTGCCGCACCTGGGGCTGATCCCGCTGTTCATCCTGTGGTTCGGGATCGGCGAGCTGCCCAAGGTGTTGCTCGTCGCGCTGGGCGTGGTCTTCCCGCTCTACCTCAACACCTTTTCGGCGATCCGCCAGGTCGACCCCAAGATGCTGGAAACCGCTCAGGTGCTGGGCTTTTCGTTCACTCAGCGGTTCACCCGGATCATCGTGCCCAGCACCGCGCCGCAGGTGCTCGTCGGCTTGCGCCAGTCGCTGGCCATCGGGTGGTTGACGCTGATCGTCGCCGAGCAGATCAACGCCGACAAGGGAATCGGCTTCCTGATCAACAATGCCCGCGATTTCCTGCGGATCGACATCATCATCTTCGGGCTGACCATCTACGCCCTGCTCGGCATCATCACCGACGCGATCGTCCGGCTCATCGAGCGCCGCACGCTGCGCTACCGACAGTGAAAGGTCCCGGCTTGACTCTCACCGCTGAATCGGACGCCACCACCCGCGGGCGGACCGACATCGCCGGCGAACTGCGCAACGTCGACAAGTGGTACGGAAACCGGCAGGTACTCAACGACGTTTCGGTGCGCGTGAAGAGCGGCGAGATCGTCGCCCTGCTCGGGCGCAGCGGCTCGGGCAAGTCGACGGTCCTGCGGGTGCTCGCCGGGCTGTCGCGCGATCACAGTGGGCAACGCGTGGTGTCCGGCGCGCCGGCGCTGGCGTTCCAGGAGCCGCGCCTTTTTCCGTGGCGCGACGTGCGCACCAACGTCGGCTACGGCCTGACCCGCAGCCGCCTCCCGCGCCAGCAGGTGCGGGAGCGCGCCGAGCGCGCGCTGGCCGACGTCGGGCTGGCCGACCACGCCGGCGCCTGGCCGCTGACCCTGTCCGGCGGTCAGGCGCAACGTGTTTCGCTGGCCCGGGCGCTGGTCGCCGAACCGCGACTGCTGCTGCTCGACGAACCGTTCGGCGCGCTCGACGCGCTGACCCGGTTGACGATGCACACATTGCTACTGGATCTGTGGCGCCGCCACGGGTTCGGGGTGTTGCTGATCACGCACGACGTCGACGAAGCGGTGGCGCTGGCCGATCGCGTGCTGGTGCTCGAGGAAGGCCGTGTCATCCACACGCTGACCGTCGACGATCCGCGCCGCGCGCCCGGTGACCCCGGCCCGCACACCGAGCAGCACCGCGCGGAGTTGCTGGATCGCCTCGGGGTGCGCCTGTGAGCAAGTGGTTTCGTCGCGCTGGCCGCGACGGTCGGATTGCTGTCGGCCGGAAGTGTTTCGCGCACGGCCGGTTTGGGGCCCACGCCGCCACTGGGCGCCCGCAGTAGCCCAAAACTATTGGGCCGCAGCGGGATTAAATTCACCGGTGGCCGTTGTGGCGACCCGCAGGTCTGCCAACTGGGTGGGCCGCCGGATTCAATGAGGCGGCGCCGAAGCCTCGCCCCTGACTCCAAGGATTGAACACGCGTCAGTATGGGCATCCTGGTGCCCGTGAGAACGCTGGAATACGCCCCGGGTCGACTGGCCGATGTCTTCGGCGAACCGGCACCATCCACGATCCTGCTCTGGCACGGGGCGCAAACCGATGCCCGGGCGGCCGTCGGCCCGCTGGCCGGCATGCTGGCCGGGCGCGCCGCGGTGGTGGTCGCGCCCGACTGGAACTCCCATGCCGACGACGGCGGGCGCGCGGACCTGTTGGCGTCGCTGGAATTCGCCCGCAACCTCGCCACCGACGCCGCGCGCATCCTGCTCGTCGGGTGGTCAATGGGTGGTGCGGCCGCGGCGGGGGTGACGCTGCACGCCGCGCGGCTCGACTTCGCTCCCGCGCACACGGTTTGCCTCGCCGGAGCCTTCATGGTCCCCGATCCGATCTTCGGTGCCTCCCTGCCCGACGTCCTGAACGGCGCCGAAATCGGTTCACCGTTCACGTTGCTGCACGGCGTCGACGACGACGTCGTCCCCGTCGACGCGAGCAGAAACTTCGCCGCCCGCCTGGAGCGGGTGGGCTGGCCGGTGGAATTGGTAGAGCTGGCGGCCGATCACGGCTCGATCGCCGGCGCCGACTACGACGCCCTCGCGGACCGCTACGAACCGGCCAAAGACGGACCGGCGCGGATCGTCGCCCAACAGGTTGCCGACCGGATCGCGGCGATGCTGGGCGGTTGAGCGGTGCGGTCGCGGCCCAGTAGGTGCGGGCGCGCCCCGTTGCGGTACGAATGATGGGTGGCTGAGCCGACCATCCTGCTGCTGTCGACCTCCGATACGGACCTGATCAGCGCCCGTTCCAGCGGGAAAAACTATCGGTGGGCCAACCCGTCTCGGCTGTCCGAATCCGAACTGCTCGACCTGCTGGCCGACGCCGCCGTCGTGGTGGTGCGGATCCTGGGCGGCTACCGCGCCTGGCAGAGCGGCATCGACGCGGTGATCGCCAGCGGGGTGCCCACGGTATTGGTCAGCGGCGAGCAGGCCGCCGACGCCGAGCTGACCCGCCTGTCCACGCTCGCGGCCGGCATCGCGGTGCAGGCGCACATCTATCTAGCCCATGGCGGCGTCGACAACCTGCGCCAGCTGCACGCCTTCCTGTCGGACACGGTGCTGATGACCGGGTTCGGGTTCACCCCGCCGGTCGTGGCGCCGACGTGGGGCGAGCTACCGCGGCCGAACACCGAAGACGTCGACGGCCCGACGATCGCGGTGCTGTATTACCGAGCGCAGCACCTGGCCGGCAACACCGGCTACGTCGAGGCGCTCTGTCGGGCCATCGAGGACGCCGGCGCGCGCCCGATGCCGATCTACTGCGCGTCGCTGCGCACCGCGGAACCCGAACTGCTGCAACGGTTGGGTGCCGCCGACGCCATGGTGGTCACCGTGCTGGCCGCCGGGGGACTGAAGCCGGCCACCGTGTCCGCCGGCGGGGATGACGACAGCTGGAACGTCGAACACCTTGCCAGCCTGGATATCCCGATCCTGCAGGGATTGTGCCTGACCAGCCCGCGCGCCTCGTGGCGCGAGAACGATGACGGCCTGAGCCCGCTCGACGTGGCCAGTCAGGTCGCGGTGCCCGAATTCGACGGCCGCATTATCACGGTGCCGTTCTCCTTCAAGGAAATCGACGAAGACGGGCTGATCTCCTATGTCGCCGACGCGGAACGCTGCGCCCGCGTCGCGGGACTGGCGGTGCGGCACGCACAGCTGCGCCACGTCGCCCCGGCGGATAAGCGGGTCGCCCTGGTGTTCTCGGCCTATCCGACCAAGCACGCCCGGATCGGCAACGCGGTCGGCCTGGACACGCCGGCGAGCGCCGTGGCGCTGCTGCAGGCGATGCGCGAGCACGGCTACCGGGTGGGTGAGCTGCCCGGCGTCGAGGCCAACGACGGCGACGCCCTGATCCACGCGCTGATCGAGCGGGGCGGACAGGACCCCGACTGGCTCACCGAAGGGCAGCTGGCCGGAAATCCGATTCGGATGTCCGCCAAAGACTATCGTGAATGGTTCGCGACCCTGCCCACCGAATTCACCGATGCCGTCACCGAGCACTGGGGCCCGGCGCCCGGGAATCTCTTCGTGGACCGCAGCAACGACCCCGACGGCGAAATCGTGATCGCCGCACTGCAATCGGACAACCTGGTGCTGATGGTGCAGCCGCCCCGCGGTTTCGGGGAGAACCCCGTCGCCATCTACCACGACCCGGACCTGCCGCCCAGCCACCACTACCTGGCCGCCTACCACTGGCTGGACGCCGGCTTCGGCTCGCACGCGGTGGTGCACCTGGGCAAGCACGGCAACCTGGAATGGCTGCCCGGCAAGACGCTGGGTATGTCGGCGGCCTGCGGGCCCGACGCCGCGCTGGGCAACCTGCCGATGATCTACCCGTTCCTGGTCAACGATCCCGGCGAGGGCACCCAGGCCAAACGGCGCGCGCACGCCGTCCTGGTCGACCACCTCATCCCGCCGATGGCGCGCGCCGAATCCTACGGCGACATCGCGCGTTTGGAGCAGCTGCTCGACGAGCACGCCAACGTCGCCGCGCTGGATCCCGGCAAGTTGCCCGCCATCCGCCAGCAGATCTGGACGCTGATGCGGGCCGCGAAGATGGACCACGACCTCGGTCTCACCGAACGTCCCGAGGAAGATTCCTTCGACGACATGCTGCTGCACGTCGATGGCTGGCTGTGCGAGATCAAGGACGTCCAGATCCGCGACGGCCTGCACATCCTGGGCCAAAAGCCCACGGGGGAGGCCGAACTGGACCTGGTGCTGGCGATTTTGCGGGCACGCCAACTGTTCGGTGGCGAGCACACCCTGCCCGGGCTGCGGCAGGTCCTCGGTCTGGCCGAGGACGGCACCGACGACCGGTCCGCGGTCGACCGAACCGAGGCCGTGGCCCGCGAACTCGTTGCCGCGCTACAGGCGGCGGGCTGGGAGGCCGATGCGGTCGAACGGATCACCGACAATGCCGAAGTCGCCGCGGTGCTGCGCTTCGCGGCCACCGAAGTGGTGCCACGGCTGGCCGGCACCGCCGCCGAGATCGAGCAGGTGCTGCGCGCCCTGGACGGCCGGTTCATCCCGGCCGGCCCGTCGGGCTCGCCGCTGCGCGGCCTGGTCAACGTGCTGCCCACCGGCCGCAACTTCTACTCGGTCGACCCCAAAGCGGTGCCGTCCCGGCTGGCCTGGGAAGCCGGTGTGGCGCTGGCCGATTCGCTGCTCACCCGCTACCGCAACGACCACGGGCGGTGGCCACAGTCGGTCGGGCTGTCGGTCTGGGGCACCTCGGCCATGCGCACCGCCGGTGACGACATCGCCGAAGTCCTTGCCCTACTGGGCGTTCGACTGGTGTGGGACGACGCGTCGCGGCGCGTCGTCGACCTGGCACCGATTCCGCTAGCCGAGCTGGGCCGCCCGCGCATCGACGTGACGGTCCGCATCTCCGGCTTCTTCCGGGACGCCTTCCCGCATGTCGTGACCATGCTCGATGACGCGGTACGGCTGGTCGCCGACCTCGACGAGCCCGCCGAAGACAACTACGTACGTGCGCACGCCCAAGCCGACCTGGCCCAGCATGGCGATCAACGTCGTTCCACCACAAGGATTTTCGGATCCAAGCCGGGCACCTACGGCGCCGGGTTGCTGCAGCTGATTGACAGCCGCAACTGGCGGGACGACGCCGATTTGGCCGCGGTGTACACCGCGTGGGGCGGCTTCGCCTACGGCCGCGACCTGGATGGCCGCGAGGCCGTCGACGACATGAACCGCCAGTACCGGCGCATCGCGGTGGCCGCCAAGAACACCGACACCCGCGAACACGACATCGCCGACTCCGACGACTACTTCCAGTACCACGGCGGGATGGTGGCCACCGTGCGCGCGCTGACCGGCCAGGAGCCGGCCGCCTACATCGGCGACAACACCCGGCCCGACGCGATCCGCACCCGCACCCTGTCGGAGGAGACCACCCGGGTGTTCCGCGCGCGGGTGGTCAATCCGCGCTGGATGGCGGCGATGCGCCGGCACGGATACAAGGGCGCGTTCGAGATGGCGGCGACCGTGGACTACCTGTTCGGTTATGACGCCACCGCCGGAGTGATGGCCGACTGGATGTACGAACAGCTCACCGAGCGCTACGTGCTGGACCCGGAGAACCGGAAGTTCATGTCGGAGTCCAACCCGTGGGCGCTGCACGGCATGGCCGAGCGGCTGCTCGAGGCGGCCGGGCGGGGCATGTGGGCGGCGCCGCAGCCGGAGACCTTGGACGGGCTGCGGCAGGCGCTGCTGGAAACCGAGGGCGATCTGGAAGGCTGACTTCCGCGTAGGCGCGGCGTAGGTTGACACCGTGACGCCAACGTTCGCCGACCTCGCCAAGACGCAGTACATCCTGCTGACCACCTTCACCAAGGACGGCAGGCCCAAGCCGACGCCGATCTGGGCGGCCCTGGACAAGCAGCGCGGCGACCGACTTCTGGTCATCACGCAGGAAAAGTCGTGGAAGGTCAAGCGAATCCGCAATACCCCGCGGGTCACGCTGGCCACCTGCACCATGAACGGTCGCCCCACCAGCGAGGCCGTCGAGGGAACCGCGGCCATCCTGGACAAGTCGGAAACGGCCGCCGTCTACGACGCGATCGGCAAGCGTTACGGCATCGTCGGCAAGGTGTTCAACTTCGTCAGCAAGCTACGCGGCGGCATGGACAACAATGTCGGCCTCGAGCTGAAGGTGGCCTGAAACCACCGCGTCATGGCGACGGTGCTGATCCCGATCCCGGACCGCGACTTCGACCCCACCGAGGTCGCCGTCACCTGGAAGGTGCTGACCCGAAGCGGCCACCGGGTGGTCTTCGCTACCGAAACCGGCATGCCCGGGGAGGCCGACGACATCATGCTGACGGGGCGTGGACTGGACCTCTGGTCCGCGCTGCCGGTGCTGGGCGCCGTCGCGCTGATCGGGCTGGCGTTGCGCGCCGATAAGGCGGGGCGCGATGCCTATCGGGATATGTTGCGCTGCAATGAGTTTCAGCGCCCGATTGCCTGGTCTCAGGCCACCTTCGACGGTGTCGATGCGCTGGTGTTGCCGGGCGGGCACCGTGCGCGCGGGATGCGCAGCTACATCGACAGCGACATTCTGCACCGGCTCGTCGTGGCGGCGTCCGCCCGCGGACTTGTGGTGGGCGCCATCTGTCACGGTGTGCTGCTGGCCGCGCGCAGCGTCGATCCCGGCACCGGTCGCTCGGTCCTTCACGGGCGCAAGACGACGGCGCTGACGTGGGCAATGGAGCGGTTGGCCTGGCGGCTCACCCGGTTCACCCGGTTCTGGGATCGCAACTATTACCGGACGTATACCGAGGACCCGGGCCAAGCCGAAGGCTACATGTCGGTGCAGTCCGAAGTCACACGGGCACTTGAAGATCCGGCCGATTTCCGGGACGTCTCCCGCGGATCGCCGAACTGGCGGCGCAAGACCTCGGGACTGCTGCGCGACACGCCGACCGACTCGCGGGCCGCTTTCGTCGTCGACGACGGGGACTATGTGTCGGCGCGCTGGCCCGGCGACACCCACACGTTCGCCACGGTCTTGTCGCAGAAGCTCACCGCGGCCCGCTGACGGCTACGTCGCGGCGCCCGTGCCCAGATGCTCGCCGAAGAATGCGAACACCCGGCGCCACGCGTCTTCGGTGGCGTCGCGGTCGTAGCCGAATCCCGCGATGCGAAGCAGCGGTTGGCCGGGCAGCTCGTTGGCGAAGCTGTGCCCGGCGCCGGGGTAGGTCTTTACATCGGCGGTGATGTTCTTGGCGGCGATCGCCTTGTTCAGCTTTTCGGGCGCACCCCGCCCCAGCGGGTCCCGGCCGCCGAAGCTCGCCACCACCGGGCACGCGCCGTCCAGCGTCTTGTCGAGGTTGCGCGGCAGGGGAGTGCCGTAGAACGGTGCGGAAGCGTCGAAACCCTTGGGGGACATGACAAGAGCAAACTGGCCGCCCATGCAGAAGCCCGCGACACCGACCTGCCCGGAGCACTCCGGCATGGCCTGCAGGTGGTCCCGCGCGGACAGGATGTCGTCCAGGGCGCGGCCGCGCTGCGTCTGCAGCTCCTTCATGACGCGCGTGATGCAGCGGATGCGGCCACCGCGGGCATACAGGTTCGGGGTGACGGCCAGATATCCGGCCGCGGCGATGCGGTCGTTGATCGACTGCTTGTCTCGCCCGTAGCCGATCGCGTCGTGGATCACCACCACACCCGGCCACGGTCCTTGCCCCGACGGCGTGCTCAGTAACGCATCGATCGGTCCGTCGGGGGTATCGATCTGAATCGTGGTCATAGCGTCATCTAACTGCAATCGCACCGCCGAACACCACGGGAACTTGGGCGCGGTCCGCGGACGTTGGTCTGGCATGGTGTCGCGGCTGCTGTTGACCTACGCCGTCGTCGAACTCGCGGCGATCTTCGCGCTGGTGTCGACGATCGGATGGGGCTGGACCCTGCTGGCGCTTCTGGCGACCGTCCTGCTCGGCTGGGGCCTCATCGCCCCGATGGCGGGTTCCCACGTCGTCCGCCGGATCGGGCGACTGCGCTCCGGCCTGGCCGAGCAACGCGCCGCGGCCGGCGACGGCGCGCTGGTCAGCCTGGCCGCGCTGCTGGTTCTCGTCCCCGGACTGGTCAGCACGGCGCTGGGCTTGCTACTGCTCATCCCGCCCGTCCGGTCGGCGGTCGGCCCCGGGCTGACCGCCCTGGCGGTGCGCAAGCTGCAACGACAAATGCCCGGACTCGGTTACGCGGGCGCGTTCCGTCCACAACCTCAATCGGCTCATTCGGCGTCGTATCCCGCCGGGGATTTCGATGGGCGCGGCCGCGGCGACTACATCGACGGCGAGGTCATCGACGTGCGCGACGTCGAGGCGCCGGTGCGGCCGCAAGGATTCGACGCGCGCTGACCCGCCGCGACGGACCGCGCCGCCCACCCGCCGACTGGCCGTTATGGCCCTGCGACCCGCCGCACGTAGTTTTGGGCTGTGTCCCGCTCCGCCGTGAGTCCCGCGCCGCAGACGCTGCTGGTCAACGGTCGGGTGCACAGCCCGGCCCAACCCGACGCCACCGCGATGGCCGTCCGCGACGGCGTGGTGGCGTGGCTGGGCGGCGACCAGGTCGGCCGCCGCATGTTCCCCGATGCCGTCGTCGAAGACCTCGACGGCGGTTTCGTGGCGCCGGGATTCGTGGACAGCCACATCCATCTCACCGCCACCGGGCTGACGCTCAGCGGGTTGGACCTGCGCGGCGCCGGGTCGCAGGCGGAGTGCCTGCGGATGGTCGTCGACTACGCCGCCGCCCATCCCGGCCGGCCGGTGTGGGGTCATGGTTGGGACGAAACGTCGTGGCCCGAGAACCGCTCGCCCAGCACCGCCGACCTCGATGCCGCTCTCGGTGGCCGGCCCGCCTACCTGGCCCGCGTGGACGTGCACTCCGCGCTCGCGTCGACGGGCCTGCGGCGGCTGGTCGCCGATCTTCCGGCGTCGACCGGTTACAGCGCCGAGCGGCCGCTGGTCGGCGACGCGCACCATCGGGTGCGCGCCGTGGCGCGGGACCTGCTGACGGCCGATCAACTGGCCGAAGCCCGCGCCGCGGCACTGCGGGCCGCCGCGGCGGCCGGCATCGTCGCGGTGCACGAATGCGCCGGACCCGACATCGGCGGGATCGACGATTGGCTGCAGTTGCGCGCGCTCGACCATGGCGTCGAGATCATCGGTTATTGGGGTGAGCCGGTGAACAGCCCCGCGCAGGCGCACGAGCTGATGGCGGCGACCGGCGCCCACGGGCTGGCCGGCGACCTGTTCGTCGACGGGGCGCTGGGGTCGCGCACCGCCTGGCTGCACGAGCCTTACACGGATGCGCCCGACCGCACCGGAACCTGCTACCTGGACACCGGGGCCGCCGAGGCGCACCTGCGGGCCTGCACGCAGGCCGAAGTCACCGCGGGATTCCATGTCATCGGAGACGCCGCCGTGACCGCCGTGGTGGATGCCCTCGAGCGTGTCGTCGCCGACCTCGGGCCGGTCGCCGTCGCGCGCTGCGGACACCGCCTCGAGCACGTCGAGATGGTCAGCGCCGAGCAGGCCGTCAAGCTCGGCCGATGGGGGGTCATCGCCAGCGTGCAGCCCAATTTCGACGCGCTGTGGGGCGGACCCGACGGCATGTACGCGCGGCGGCTCGGCGCCGAGCGCGGCAGTCGGCTCAACCCCTTTGCGCTGTTAGCATCCCAAGGCGTGCCCCTCGCGCTAGGTTCCGACGCTCCGGTCACGGGCTTCGACCCGTGGCTGAGCGTGCGCGCGGCGATCCATCACCGCACTCCCGGCAGCGGGGTCTCGGCGCGGGCCGCGTTTGCTGCGGCCACCCGCGGGGGCTGGCGGGCGGCCGGGGTCCGCGACGGGAAGACGGGCACGCTGGTGCCGGGCGCGCCCGCCTCCTACGCCATCTGGGACGCCGGGGACCTGGAGGTGCACGCCCCGCGCGACACGGTCCAGCGCTGGTCGACCGACCCGCGTTCCCGAGTGCCCGCGCTGCCCCGATTGGGCCCGGGCGACGCCCTCCCGCGGTGCCGGCGGACGGTGCATCGGGGCGCTGTCATCCATGGTTAGGGACCGGCCGCGCGGCGACGAGCCGGCGGACCAGGCCGATGCGGCCGATCAGGACCTACCCCGGCGGCCGGACACCGACCCCATCAGCGACGAGGCCGAATCGGACCGCGACGACCAGCCCGCCGACGTGCGCCCCGAGCCGGGAGAACTCGAGGACGACGATCGTGACGGGGGCCCCGCGGAATCGGAACCGGGCGACGAGCCCGGGCCGTCCGGGCCCACGCTGGCCGAGCGGTTGGGGACGGTGGCGCGCGGCGCGCTGACCGGGCTGGTCGCCGCCGTGATCGCGCGGCTGCCCGCCGCCCAGGCCGCCATGCTGCCCCGCCTGACCCGGCTCAGTTGCGCCATCGCGGGCGGCCTGCTGTTCTGCGCCAGCTTCCCGTCGCTGAACTGGTGGTGGGCGGCCGTGGTGGCCGCCGCATTGCTGGGATGGGTGCTGACGCACCCGGCGACCACGCCGGCGGGCGGCCTGGGTTACGCGTTCCTGTTCGGGCTGGCGTTCTACCTGCCGCTGCTGCCGTGGGTAGGACTGCTGGTCGGGCCCATCCCATGGATCGCGCTGGCCACCGTATCGGCGCTGTTTCCCGCCGTGTTCGGCCTGTGCGCCGTCACCGTGCGCCGGCTGCCCGGTTGGCCCATCTGGTTCGCGCTGATCTGGGCCGCTCAGGAGTGGCTCAAGTCGGCCGTCCCGTTCGGCGGCTTTCCCTGGGGTTCGGTCGCCTTCGGTCAGACGCACGGTCCGTTCCTGCCGCTGGTCCAGCTCGGCGGCGTGGCGCTGCTGTCCATGGCGATCATGCTGGTCGGCTTCAGCGCGACGGCCATCGCGCTCGAGATCGTGAAGTGGTGGCACTCCGGTCACCCCGCTGCACGCCCCGCCGGCGGCACCGACGAACCGGGGCACCCCGATCCCGCGCCGCCCGCGGTGGTGGTGCCCGGCGTCTGCATCTGCCTGGTGCTCTTCGCGTCGCTCATCGTCTGGCCACAGGTGCGCCACGCCGGTACCGGGTCGGGCGGCGAGCCGTCGGTCACCGTCGCAGCCGTGCAGGGCAACGTGCCGCGGCTGGGCTTCGAATTCAACGAACAGCGGCGGGCGGTGCTGGACAACCACGTCCGGGAGACCCTGCGGCTGGCCGACGACGTGCGCGCCGGGGCCGCCCCGCAACCGCAATTCGTGATCTGGCCGGAGGACTCGTCGGACATCGACCCGCTAGTCAACGGCGACGCCGCGCTGCAGATATCCCAGGCCGCGGCGGCCATCGGCGCGCCGATCCTGATCGGCAGCGTGCTCGAGGTGCCGGGGCGTCCCCCGCAGGATCCGAACTACACCAACACCATGATCGTGTGGAATCCGGCGACGGGCCCGGCCGATCGCCACGACAAGGAAATCGTGCAGCCGTTCGGCGAGTACCTGCCGATGCCGTGGCTGTTCAAGCACCTGTCCGGCTACGCGGGCCGCGCCGGAAGCTTCGTGCCGCGCCGGGGCCCCGATGTGGTGCACATCGCAGGGGTGCCCCTGGGCGTCGCCACCTGTTGGGAAGTGATCTTCGACCGGGTGCCGCGACAAGCGGTGCTCGGCGGTGCCCAACTGCTGGCCGTACCGGCCAACAACGCCACCTTCAACAAGAGGATGAGCGAGCAGCAGCTGGCATTCGCCAAGGTCCGGGCCGTCGAACACGACCGGTACGTGGTGGTGGCCGGCACCACCGGAATCAGCGCCGTCCTCGCCCCCGACGGCGGCGAGTTGGCGCGCACCGACTTCTTCCAGCCCGCGTATCTGGACATGCAGGTGCGCCTCAAGACCAGGCTGACGCCGGCCACTCGCTGGGGACCGCTGCTGCAATGGGCCATGGTCCTGGCGGCCGGGGCGGTCATTCTGGCCGGGATACGGCAGAATGGATGGTTCCCGCGTTCGACACGTCTGCGGTCCACACGTCGACCGACAGGGGCCGGTGCCACCCCGGGCGACCCCCCGCCCGACGAGCACGACCCGGACACTGCGCCCGACCCCCGGGACCGCACGCCGGCAGACGACGGCGACTGACCACACTCCGTCCGACCAGGACGGCCGGCTTTTCGAATTCGGGCGACACAGAGGAGCTACATGACCACCGGCCAGCCGGCGCCCCAGGTTCCGGGCAACCGCCCCAGCCAGCGCGTCTTGGTGATCATCCCCACCTACAACGAGCTGGAGAACCTTCCGGTGATCCACCGGCGGCTCAAAGAGGCGTGCCCGCACGTGCACCTGCTCGTGGTGGACGACAGCAGCCCCGACGGCACCGGCCAGCTCGCCGAGGAGCTGGCGGCCGGCGATGCGGGACGCACGCACGTCATGCACCGCACCGCCAAGGACGGCCTGGGCGCGGCGTATCTGGCGGGCTTCGCCTGGGGTTTGAGCCGTGACTACTCGGTGCTGGTCGAGATGGACGCCGACGGCAGCCACGCGCCCGAGCAGCTGCACCGCCTGCTGGACGCCGTCGACGCCGGGGCCGATCTGGCCATCGGCTCGCGCTACGTCGACGGCGGGACGGTACGCAACTGGCCATGGCGGCGCTGGGCATTGTCCTGGACGGCGAACACCTATGCCCGCCTGGCGCTCGGCATCGGCGTGCACGACATCACCGCCGGCTACCGCGCCTACCGCCGCGAAGTGCTCGAGGCGATCGACCTCGACGGCGTCGACTCCAAGGGCTACTGCTTCCAGATCGATCTGACCTGGCGAACCATCTGCAACGGCTTCACCATCACCGAGGTGCCCATCACCTTCACCGAGCGCGAGCTCGGCGTGTCCAAGATGAGTGGATCGAACATCCGCGAGGCCCTGGTCAAGGTCACCCGCTGGGGTGTCCAGGGCCGGCGGTCGGGGGCCCGGACCAGCAGGGCCGACAACCGCAGCTAGTTCTGCGGCCTGCGGGCCGGCCCCGACTGAATCGGCGGCTCAGCCGCGACGGCGGGTCTTGATGATCTCGAGGCGCTCCTTGAGCAGCTCTTCGAGCTCCTCGACGGAGCGGCGCTCCAGCAACATGTCCCAGTGCGTCCGCGGCGGCTTCACCTTCTTCGGCTCGGGCAGGTCGCCCTCGATCAGGGTGCCTTCCAGGCCGTTGCGGCACAGCCAGGTGCCGGGGATCTCGGCGTCGTCGGCGAAGGGAACCTCGAACTCCTCACCGTTCTCGGTGCGGTACTTCGCGAGCTGACGCGGAGCCAGGTCGTGGTTGCGGTCAGTCTCGTAGCTCACGGCCCCGAGGCGACTGCCTCTCAGTACGCGATCAGCCATGGCTGCTACTCCTTCAGGTCTTCTCGGAGCTCTCCGGCTCCCTTACTGCGTTCAGTGCAAACTCTTCATCTAGCAAACGCTGCGATCATCTGCGCAGTTCCCCGGCCGGAGCCGGCATACGCGACGCGACCTTCCATGATACCGGGATCGCCGGGAAAACCCGACTAAAGTCGGCAGGCGTGAGCCGCCGTACCCGCCCGCAGCCCTGTCGCTGGTGTGGTCGAGACGTCACCGACGCGGGAATGGGCCGTCGTCGCCAATACTGCCGGCAGTCGTGCCGGCAGCGGGCGTACGAGCAACGGGCGTCGCTGAACCGCAACGGCGCGGCGGCCGTCCCCGAGGACGCGGTGGTGCTGTCGGCCGACGAAGCGGCCGACCTGTCGGATCGCGTCTACCAGGTGCGCTGCGCGGCCGAGGACGTCGCCACGGCCGTGGACGAAGGCGCCGGTGCCACCGAGCTGCGCCGGTTATGCGACACCCTGATCCAAGCCGCCAGGGCCGCCGACGGCTGGCGCCGAGCGGGTGTGTGACCGCGCCGTTGGCACCGGACCGGCCGTGCCTGGCGCCGCACCGGGACATTTCCCGACATGCGCCTGACCACCGGCTATGGCCGGCCGGGTACAGTCGCGCCATGGACGTCGGGCCATGTCTACAACGCACCGCTGTCCAGCGAGCACACCGGGCACCTCGTGTCACATCTTCTTTGCGCGGCGCGGCGCAACTGTCCAGGCCGGTCCTCCCGTAGCAGTCGGGAGCAGCGGACGTTTTGAAATCCTGTCGGAGTTGGCCATACTCACCAGCAACATTCTTGGGTCGGAGAGCGGCACGACGCTGGTCGAACGGGAAACGACGCCGCCTCGTGCAGCAAATTCCGTGACTCGGCGAGAACCGCATCCGGCGGTGAAAGACGGCCGCACGTCGTCAGGCGAAGGTTAGGCGAGGTTTGTGATGGTTGATCAACTCCAGCATGCGACCGAAGCGCTGCGCAAAGCGCTGGTCCAGGTTGAGCGCCTGAAGCGCACCAACCGTGCGCTGCTGGAGCGGTCCAACGAGCCGATCGCGATCGTCGGTATGTCCTGCCGCTTCCCGGGCGGCGTGGACAGCCCGGAGGCGCTGTGGCAAATGGTCGCCGACGGCCGCGACGTGATCTCGGAGTTTCCCACCGACCGCGGCTGGGACGTGGCGGCCCTGTACGACCCGGACCCCGACGCGCGGCACAAGTGCTACGTGAAAACCGGCGGCTTCGTCGACGGCGTCGCGGACTTCGACCCGGGCTTCTTCGGCATCGCGCCCAGCGAGGCGCTGGCGATGGATCCTCAGCATCGGATGCTGCTCGAACTGTCGTGGGAAGCCTTGGAGCGAGCCGGGATTGACCCCAGCGGGCTGCGCGGCAGCGCCACCGGCGTGTTCGCCGGGCTTATCGTCCAGGGCTACGGCATGCTCGCCGAGGAGATCGAGGGTTACCGGCTGACCGGGATGACCTCCAGTGTCGCCTCGGGGCGGGTGTCCTATGTGCTGGGGCTGGAGGGCCCGGCGGTGTCGGTGGACACGGCGTGTTCGTCGTCGTTGGTGGCGCTGCACATGGCCGTGCAGTCGCTGCGCTCGGGGGAGTGCGACCTGGCCCTGGCCGGCGGTGCGACGGTGAACGCCACGCCGACCGTCTTCGTGGAGTTCAGCCGGCACCGCGGCCTGGCGCCCGACGGGCGGTGCAAGGCCTACGCGGGTGCGGCCGACGGCGTCGGCTGGTCCGAGGGCGGCGCCATGCTGGTGGTGGAGCGCTTGTCGGACGCGCAGCGCCTGGGGCACCCGGTGCTGGCGGTGGTGCGCGGCTCGGCGGTCAACCAGGACGGCGCCTCCAACGGGTTGACCGCGCCCAACGGTCCCTCGCAGCAGCGGGTGGTGCGTGCCGCGCTCGCCAACGCCGGGTTGGCCGCGGCCGACGTCGACGTCGTCGAGGGGCACGGCACCGGAACCACTTTGGGTGACCCGATCGAGGCCCAGGCGCTGCTGGCGACCTATGGGCAGGATCGCAGTGAGCCGCTTTGGCTGGGGTCGATCAAGTCGAACATGGGCCACACGCAGGCCGCCGCCGGGGTGGCCGGCGTCATCAAGATGGTGCAGGCGATGCGCCACGAGACACTGCCCGCGACGTTGCACGTGGACGCTCCCAGCCCGCACGTGGACTGGTCGGCGGGTGCGGTGTCGTTGCTGACCGAGGCACAACCCTGGCGGGCCGAGCGCCCGCGCCGGGCGGGCGTGTCGTCGTTCGGCATCAGCGGCACCAACGCGCACGTCATCGTCGAGGCGGCCCCGGCCGAACCGGTGCGGGAGGCCGGCCCGGCGCGGGCGGTGGTCCCGTGGGCGGTGTCGGCGAAGTCCCCGTCGGCGTTGGCCGCGCAGGCGGCCCGGCTGGCCGAATACGTTCGCGCGCACGATGATCTGGACGTCGCCGACATCGGGTGGTCATTGGCGGGCCGCGCGACGTTCGAGCACCGGGCCGTCGTGGTGGGCGGTGACCGCGACCGGCTGCTCGCCGGGCTGGACGAGCTGGCCAACGACGACCCGACCGGATCGGTCATCCGGGGCACCGCGACACCGGCGGGCAAGACGGTGTTCGTCTTTCCCGGCCA
>NZ_LZKV01000142.1:0-13773 GCF_001672995.1 Mycobacterium sp. 1482292.6
GGTGCCCACCTGCACCGCGGTCGGCGTCACGCCGCTGCGCCGGATCTGCTCGACGAGGTCGCTGATCCGCGCCGATCGAGTCGGTGATGATCGACGCCGGACGCATCCAGCCGAGCACGGTCAACTCGCGGCGGTCCCGCACCCCGGCCCTGGACGCCGGCCGGGAGCTGGCCAAGGCGCTGGGCCTGGACCCCAACGCGGTGACGATCGCCACCGCGCCGTCGGGAGCCCGGCAGCTGGCGGTGGTGCAGTCGGCGCCGCTGGTCCAGCGGCTGTCCGAGATGATGGACCACTCCGACAACGTGCTGGCCGAGAGCATCGCCCGCGAGGTGGCGGCTGCGATCAACCGGCCGCGCAGCTTCGCCGGCGCAGCCGACGCGGTGACCAACCGGCTGACCACCGCCCACGTCGACACCACGGGCGTGGTGCTGCTGGATTCCAGTGGACTCTCGGTCGACGACCGGTTGACGGCCAAGACGCTCGACGGCGTGCTGCAGGCGGCGGCCGGGCCCGACCAGCCGTCGCTGCGGGCGCTGCTGGACCTGCTCCCCATCGCCGCCGGTAGCGGGACGCTGGCCGATCGCTTCACCGACGCCTCCACGGCCCAGGGGCCGGCGGGCTGGCTGCGGGCCAAAACCGGCTCCCTGACCGGCATCAACGCGCTGGCCGGGGTGCTCACCGACCGCAGCGGCCGGGTGCTCACCTTCGCGTTCATCTCCAACAACGCCGGCCCGAACGGCCGCAACGTGATGGACGCGCTGGCGACCCGGCTGTGGTCCTGTGGGTGCTCATGACGCCGGCGTCGGAGCTGACGCTGGGCACCGCGGTCGACTGGCGATTCGCGGCCACGGTGGGTCGGCGGCTGGCCAGGCCCGGCCCGCCGTCCAGCGACTACACCCGCCGCCAGGTGATCGACGAACTCGCCACCTCGTCGGTCAAGGCCGAACCGTTGGTGCGTGACGTCACCGGCCTGATCACCGACGGCTTTGACAGGGGCCATGTGCCGGCCGCCCGCATCGTCGACCGCCCCGATTGGATCGCCGCGGCCACCGAGTCGATGCGGGTGATGATGAACGGCGCCGAGAAGCCGCGGGGCTTTTTCACCGGCCGCGTCACCGGCGCGCAGACGGGCGCCGTCCTGGCTTACGTCTCCTCGGGAATCCTCGGCCAATACGACCCGTTCGCCGCCGCTGACGGCGCCCGGACCGGCTGTCTGCTGCTGGTGTATCCCAACGTCCTCGCCGTCGAGCGGCAGCTTCGCATCGAGCCGTCCGACTTCCGGCTGTGGGTGTGCCTGCACGAGGTGACCCATCGCGTGCAGTTCACCGCCAACCCGTGGCTGCCCGATTACATGTCGCAAGCGCTGGGCCTGTTGACCCGCGACGCCGGGGAGGACATGGGGCAGGTGATCGGCCGGCTGGCCGAATACGCCCGCAACCGCGGCAGCGGGGCCCCGGAATCCGACACCAACTCGGCGGGGATCCTCGGCCTGGTGCGCGCGGTGCAGTCCGAACCGCAACGGCAGGCGCTGGACCGGCTGCTGGTGCTGGGCACCCTGCTGGAGGGCCACGCCGACCACGTCATGGACGCCGTCGGGCCGATGGCGGTGCCGTCGGTGGCCACCATCCGCCGCCGGTTCGACGAGCGCCGCCACCGCAAGCAACCGCCACTGCAGCGGTTGTTGCGCGCGCTGCTGGGACTCGACGCCAAGCTCAGCCAGTACACCCGCGGCAAGGCGTTCGTCGACCACGTGGTGGGCCAGGTGGGCATGGCCCGGTTCAACGCCATCTGGACCGGCCCCGAGACGCTCCCGCTGCCCATCGAGATCGAAGAACCCCAGCGATGGATCGACAGGGTGCTGTAGAACAGCTGCGCGCGGCTGTCGAGGCGTTCGCCAAGACCCACCTCGCCACCGACGATCTGTGGTGCGTGGCGCTGTCCGGCGGACCCGATTCCCTGGCCCTCACCGCCGTGGCCGCCCGGCTGCGGCCCACCACGGCGGTGGTCGTCGACCACGGGCTGCAACCCGACTCGGCCGCCGTCGCCGCCACCGCGCGGGCTCAGGCCCTGGCATTGGGATGCGTTGCGGCCCAAGTGGTTCGGGTCCGGGTGGGCAACCTTGGCGGTCCCGAGGCGGCGGCGCGCGCCGCCCGCTACGCCGCGTTGAGCGCCCAGCACAGCGGCCCGGTGCTGCTGGGTCACACGCTCGACGACCAAGCCGAGACGGTGTTGCTGGGCCTGGGCCGCGGATCCGGGGTGCGCTCGATCGCCGGGATGCGTCCCTACGATCCGCCGTGGTGCCGGCCCCTGTTGGCGGTGCGCCGGGCGGTGACGCACGCCGCGTGCCGGGAGCTGGGCCTGACGCCCTGGCAGGATCCGCACAACACCGACCGCCGCTTCACTCGGACCCGGCTGCGCACCGAGGTGCTGCCGCTGCTGGAAGACGTGCTAGGCGGCGGCGTGGCCGAGGCGCTGGCCCGCACCGCGACCGCGTTGCGGGAGGACTCCGAGCTGCTCGACACGCTGGCCGCCCGGGCGCTGCCCGGGGCCCGCGCGGACGCCGGCCTGCGGGTGCAGGCGCTGGCGGCGCTGGACGCCCCCGTGCGGCGCCGGGTGATCCGGGCGTGGCTGCTGGCCGGCGGCGCAACCGGCCTGACCGACAAGCAAATCCGGGCGGTCGACGGCCTGGTCACCCGCTGGCGCGGGCAGGGTGGGGTGGCGGTGGGGTCGTCGTCGCCTGGCGAGAGATTGTTCGCGGGCCGCCGCGACGGCCTGCTGACGCTGTGGCGCGAGCCGGTCCGTTAACCGCAATGTCGGGGCTGCCGTTGGTTATTCGCCCGCCGTCGTGGCACTCTGTGGGCGTGGCCCAGATCTCCTCGGCGATCACCCCCGCTCAGCCCGCGGAGCTTTACCCCGGGGATATCAAGTCTGTCCTGCTTACGTCGGCGCAAATTCAGGCGCGAATCGCCGAACTCGGCCACGAAATCGGCGAGAGCTACCGCGACGCCGCGACGCAGACCGGTCAGGACCTGCTACTGATCACGGTGCTCAAGGGCGCTGTGATCTTTGTCACCGACCTGGCCCGCGCGATCCCGCTGCCCACCCAGTTCGAATTCATGGCCGTCAGCTCGTACGGGTCGTCGACGTCCTCCTCGGGGGTGGTGCGGATCCTCAAGGACCTGGACCGCGATATCGAGGGCCGCGACGTGCTGATCGTCGAGGACGTCGTGGACTCGGGACTCACCCTGTCCTGGCTGTTGCGCAACCTCAAGACGCGGCACCCGCGGTCGCTTCGGGTGTGCACGCTGCTGCGCAAGCCCGACGCGCAGGGCGCGCACGTGGACATCGCCTACGTGGGTTTCGACATCCCCAACGACTTCGTCGTGGGCTACGGCCTCGACTACGACGAGCGCTACCGGGACCTGTCCTACATCGGCACGCTGGACCCCAGGGTCTACCAGCAGTAGCCGCGACCGCCGCTAGTCCAACTCCCACACCGCGGTCACCGAGAAGTTCACGGTCTGCTGGCCGGGCTCCAGCGGAACCATGGACGGCATGGCGCGCGGCGCCCCGACCGGCGGTGGGGTGGCACCGGTGGCCTCCGAGATGGACAGCACCCGGCCCAGCCGAAGCCCGGACAGCTGGGCGTACTGCTCGGCGCGGTTCTTGGCGTCGTTGAACGCGCGCGACCGGGCATCCTTCACCAGTTGCGAATCGTCGGCGATGGAATAACGAACCGACTTGATCCGGGTGGCATCGCCGCCGGTGCCGACGATGAGGGCCAGCAGCCGCGACGCGGCGTCAGCCGGGTGGATCTTGACGGCGATGGCGTTGGTGGCGCGGTAGGCGGTGATGGCGGCGGTGCTGCTGGGCTCCGGGTTGTTGTATTCGGGGGACAGGGCGACCTCGGTGGTGCTGATGTCCTTACGGTCGATGCCGGCGGCGGTCAGTGCGTTGATCACCGCCTGTTGCCGGTCGTTGGTCTGGTTCATCGCGGTGGTGACGTCGGGTGCGGTGAATTCGATGCCCACGTCGGCGGTCAGCGTGTCCGGGACGCCCTGGACCTGGCCGGTGCCGACGACCGTGACCTGACGGGGGTTGGCCCCGGGCTGTGGCGCGTTGTGCTTGTCGCACGCCGACACCGCGGCGATGGTCAGGCCGGCCGCGACCGCGGCGATCGATCGGCGGACAAACCTCGAGGCATTCGGTGCGACCGGCATGCCTGGCACCCTAGCGTCCGGGCCGCGGTCGGTGGGCGCGATTTACGCCGCGGCGTTGTCGGCGTTTCGGCCGAAGCCACCGGCTTCGTTCAGCCCGCATACGCGAATGATGAGGTGCGACAGTCCGTTTGACATGAGCACCATGACGATGAGCAGGACGATTATCAGCACCAGCGGCAGGTCCAGGACCAAAGTCAGCCACAGCAGGGCGGGCGTTGCGACCGGCCCCACCAGGAAGCCCACGCCCAGGGCGGTCAATCGCACTGCGCCGGGAAGGGTTTGGTGTGCCCGCATGCTAGGTGAGCCGAACCGGAGAGTCGATTAGTCCCCGCATCAAGGTGCTGCTTGGTTAGTGCTGGCCGACCAGGCTGACGTTGTGTTGCTCATAGCCCGATATTGCGTGCAGCTGCTCGTGCGTATCCAGGGCGTAGGTCTCCTGGTGGCGCCGCACCCAGGCTCGGCCACGCCCGGGCGGAGCCGTCTCGTGCGTCGCGGGCAAACCCGGGCGGGCGGCACAGAGGTCTCATATGAGTTCATATATGGCCTCAAATATGTGTTCACACAACGACTTTCATATGGATTGCAAAAGTCGCAGCATTCCAGATCAGCTAAGTGAACAGTTTTCGTCCCGGCCGTGAATTAGCGCCTCGGGGGCTGTCATCTCGAGACACGACTGACCTAACGTGGCCAGGCGTCCGACTCGGCACCTGGACGAGTGCCCGAGAACTATTGATGTGAAAGGGTTTTGAGAAGTCATGTCTTTTCTGATGGCGCAGCCGGAAATACTGGATGCGGCTTCCCGCGAGCTGAACCGGATCAATGCGGCCGTGCGGGAGGGAAGTTCGGCGGTGGCGGTTCCCACGACCAGTGTGGCTCCCGCCGCGGCCGACGCGGTCTCGATATTGACCGCGCAACAGTTCTCCCGGCACGGCCAGCTGTTCCAGGAAATCAGCGCGCAGGCCGCGGTGATTCGTGAGCAGCTGGCGACGATGCTCGGCATCAGTGCCGGTTCGTACGCCGCCACGGAGATCGCCAACACCGCTGCGGTCGGTTAGGCGAGCCCGCGATGCTCGATTTTGCGCAGTTGCCGCCCGAGATCAACTCCGCGTTGATGTACTCGGGACCCGGCTCAGGTCCGCTGCTGGCGGTCGCGGCGGCCTGGGACGGCCTGGCCGCTGAGCTGCATTCCGCGGCTTCCGCCTACGCGGCGGTGATCGCGGGCCTCACGGACGGACCTTGGCAGGGGCCGGCCGCCGCGTCCATGCTGACGGCGGTACTTCCGCAGGTGGCGTGGTTGCGCGACACGGTCGATCGCGCCGAACACGTTGCCGCTCAGGCGGTAGCGGCGGCGGGCGCTTACGAGGCGGCGTTCGCCGCGACGGTGCCACCGCCGGTGATCGCGGCGAACCGGGCGTTGCTGACGGAGTTGCTGGCGACGAACTTCCTCGGCCAGAACATCCCGGCCATTGCGGCCACCGAGGCCCAATACGGTGAGATGTGGGCGCAAGACGCCGCCGCGATGTACGGATACGCCGGAACGTCGGCCGCCGCGTCGACGTTGCCGCCGTTCGAGCCGGCCGAACCCGCGACCAACCCGGCCGGCGCGGCCTCTCAGGCCGCGGCGGTGGCCCAAGCGACCAATCCCACCGGGACCGCCGGTCAGGCCGCGGCGGTGGCCCAAGCAACGAACAACCCCGCGTTCTCCCTGGGCGGGATCAGCCTCAACCCCGAAGGTGATGGCCTGGTGGTGAGCGGCCCGTTGGGTGATCTGTTGGAGGGCCTGACCGGATCGCAAACGTTGGATGCCAGCACGCCGTTCGACGCGTTCATCCGGTTGATTTCGCCGACGCGGCTTTTCACCACCTCGTTCAAAGACATCCAGAGCCTCGCGCAGGGCTTCATGCCGGCCGCGAAGTCCGCAGCCGAGGGGGCTTCCAAAGCCGCGGAAGCGGCTGTCCCCGCGGCCGTTTCGGGCGCGGGGCTGGGCTCGATGGGCGCGATCGGCGGAGCAGTCGGCAAGGCGGCGTCGGTCGGTGGATTGTCGGTCCCGGCGGCCTGGGCGAGCGCGGCCCCGTCGACGCCCTCGGTCGCCGTGGCGCTCAATGGCGCCACCGCCGCGGGGGCCGTTGAACGTGCCACCAATGCGGTGGGTGGCGTGCCGATGGTTCCCACCGGCGGGGCCGGGCGCGGCGCCGCGGCCCACCTTGTGGCGCCCCGATACGGCTTCAAGCCCACCGTCATCGCACAACCCCCGGCGGGCGGCTGATCTGAAGTCGAAAAGCTTGGGATGAATCAGAAGGGCGGGTCGTCCGGTAAGGGTTGCAGCGTTGGCTCGTCGGGCACCCAATCGCTCGGCAGTTCCTCCGGTTCTCGGGGATCGTTCACCCAGGTGCAGAACGGGCTGGTGCTAGGCGTGCCCTTGAACAGCACCAGCATGTCGCGCATGTGGTTTCGGAACTTGCGCGACGCGATTTCATCTGCACGGGCCCGTGCTAGCCGCGATCGAGCTTCATTGATCGGCCGGGTCTCGCGGTTGTGCTTGCGAGCGTATGCAATTCGCGCGCTTCGCTGCAGTGACACGCTGCGCCTCCTGGGCGCGGGCGCGGCGCATGCCGGACCACGCGGCTGTGGGAACAGGTCGGCCCCGGTGGGCGAGGTCCGGTAAATTCGGCCGCTCGGCGACGTCCACACCACGGTGCCGTCGGCAAGTTGCTCGTCATGCCAGCCGCCGAAGGTTTTGAGTCGATGATGTTGGCGGCACAGGCATTTCAGATTTTCCGCGGTGGTCCGGCCGCCCGCCGTCGGATCTTGGTGGTTGAAGGGGACGGTGTGGTCGAGGTCGCACGCCATTGCCGGCCGGCTGCATCCCGGGAACCGGCAGGTGAGGTCGCGGCACCGGACGGCCCGCTCCAATGCGGCGGACGGTTGATAACGCAGTGCCTCGACCGGACTGGTCAGCGGATTGGCGATGAGCATCGATGCGGCGGCGGCCAATTGGCGTACCTGCTCGGCGTCGATGACGCCGTAGCCCTCCAGATAACCGGGCAAGGCGCCGTCGGCGTTCACGGTCTCTTCGCTGGCCACTACGTTGATGACCACCCGCGCCCCGGTCCGATCGGCATCAGCATCGTGAGCGCCCGCACGGGCCGGACACTCCGGTTGCTCGCAGGCGCAAGTCAATCCGCGGCCCTCGCTCAATGCCGCCAGCGCGTCGGCCCGGCGCTGATCGAATGTCCGGGGGTCGGCCGCACACACCTGCTTGGCGAGCTGTGCGAGCCGGCGGTCGAAGGCGGCCGCCGCGGTCGCGGCGACCGAGCCGTAGATCTCGGCCATCCCGTCCCCTTTGGCACGGATTGCGACGTGGCGGTCGTCCTCGGCGGCGAGGCGGCGCTCACGGGCCGCGTCGGGATCGCAGGCGCGCACGGCGGCGTCTACCGCGTTGACGATCCGCTGCCGCGACCAGCCATGCCAGTTGCCGATGCGGCCGGCCAGCGATAGGTCGAGCTTGGCCAGTGCTTGCCCGTCGGTGACCAGGTCGGTGCGGGTGATGATCAATCGCACTGTGCGCCAATCCGTTCGGCCTTCGGCCAGCAGGGCCGCGACCCTGGGCAGCCTGATGTCGAGCGCCTCCGCATATGACACCAGGTAGCCGGCTCCCGCGGGCGAGAGGTTCATCGCGGCTGCGACCTCGGCGGCGGTCTGCTCGAAGCCGTCGATCTCCGCGTATTCCCGGTCCGGCCGCGCGGCGGTGGCCACCCGGTGGCGAAGCAACGCCGCCACCGCCGCCAGGCGACGGGCCACCAGCATCGATTCCTCCCGATGGATGGACTCGATCACCTCCACCAACGCGGCGGGGTCCGTCGGTAACTCGAACATACGTTCGATTATAGCCGGGCCCCCGACAAGCCTTAGGGCGTGACGAGGATCTTGCAGTGCCGCTCGGGGTCGGCCAGGTCGTCGAATGCCGCGCCCACCCCGTCGAGGCCGACCTCGCCGGTGATCAGCGGGCTGACGTCGATGTCGCCCTCGGCCAGGGCGCGCAGCGAATCGGCGAACTCGTCGGGGGTGTAGGCGAGCACGAATTGCACGTTGATCTCTTTGGCGATCGCGAAGAACGGGTGCACGGTGTCGGGTTGCATGCACACGCCGGCCACCACCAGGCGGGTACCGGGCCGCGCCCGCAGCAGCACGTCGTCGATGATGCCGGGCACACCGACCGCCTCGAACACCACCGCGGGCTTGACGGTGTCGAAGGGTGAACCCTGCGCCGGATCCAGCGTCTGGTGGGCGCCCATCGCGGTGGCCAGCTCGCGCCGCTTGGGCGAAAAGTCCGACGCCACAATGGTTTCGACACCTTTGGCCCGAAGCGCGGCGATAATGGCGATCCCGATCGGGCCGCAGCCGAGCACCAGGGCCGTCTCACCGGGCGCGATGTTGGACTTGTTGACCGCGTGCAGCCCCACCGCCATCGGTTCGGTGAGCGCGGCGTGCTTGAGGTCCAGCCCGTTCGGGATCGGCAGCAGCAGCGGCGCCGAGAGCAGCATCCGTTCGGCGTAGCCGCCGATGGTGCTGTTGCTGTAGACGATCGGTTCGACGCCCTTGGCGGACAACAGCACCGGCAATGACGTCACCATGGTGCCCGGCGGATGGGTCTCGGTGTCCGGCCCGGCTTCGAGTATTTCGGCGCTGAACTCGTGACCCATGAAGATGTCGTGGCTCAGGTCCACGTGCATGCCGCCCGTGCCGCCGGCCACCCGGTCGCTCATTTCCAGCACTTGGGCGCCGTGGGCGGCGAAATGCAGGTCGGAGCCGCAGATTCCGCAGGCCCGCACGCCGACCAGTACCTGACCGGTCTCCGGTATCGGGTCGGGCACGTCGTCCCGATAGACCATGCGGCCGTCTCGCAACACTGCCGCGCGCATCAGTGCACCGCGTCTTTCTGCTCGTCGACGTGTTCGGTGATGGCCTTGACTACGGCCTCGCCCGCCCGGCCGATCAACTGGTCACGCTTGGCCTTCGCCCAGTCGTGTGACGACCGCGACGCCTCGAGCTGTCGTTTGAAATGCGCAATCACCTTGCGCGCCATCAGGTCATAGCTGTGGTACGTCGCCTGCGGCGATGCCCAGTCGTGGCCGAGCATCAGCAGCGTGCCGAAGCCGCCGGAGCGGTCGAGCAGGTCCTCGATGTGAGCGATGGCGTCCTCCGGGGTGCCGATGCAGCAGTTGCCCTTGGCCGCGTAGTCGGCGACGAACTCGTGCGGCGTCTGGGTGCCTTCTACGCTGTTGGCCAGCGGCACGAATCCGGCGGCGCCGAAGTAGTTCGCGAAATCCTGTAACCCGTAGGTGCAGTCGTCGATGGCCTGCTCGCGGCTGTCCGCGATGTGCATGATGCTCAGGACGCGCCAGTCGGCGCGGTCCGGCTCGTCCCGGCCGGCCTTCGCGGCCTGTTCGCGGACCACGTCCCAGGTGGTCTCCAGCGCCGCGTAGCCGCCGGGCACCGACATCGACAGCGACAGCAGCGAAGTGCCGAGCGCGCCGGCCAGCCGCGGTCCCGACGGCGAAATCATTGCGGCCGTGGATATTTCGGGGTAGGGCCAGGTGTAGGGCCGGATGTGCAATTGCGCGTCGCGCAGGGTGAACCAGTCCGAGTGCCGGTCGATGCGTTCGGTGGGTGCCGCGCGGAACAGCGCCAGGATCGCCTCGAGCGACTCCTGCATCATCCGGCGCTGCTCGATCGGGTCGATGCCCATCATGTAGGCGTCCGAGGGCAGGGCGCCCGGCCCAGTCCCGAACATCACCCGGCCGCGGGTCAGGTGGTCCAGCAGCACCCAGCGATCGGCCACCATGAGCGGATGGTGGTAGGGCAGCGACACCACGCCGGTGCCCAGCCGGATGTGTTTGGTCCGCTCGGCAGCCGCGGCGATGAACACCTCCGGGCAGGCGATCAGTTCGTAGCCGCCGGAATGATGCTCGCCGAACCAGGCCTCGTCGAAGCCGAGGCGGTCCAGCGCGACGACCCGTTCCATGTCGTATTCCAGTGCCACCGTGGGAGATTGGCCGACGGGGTGAAACGGCGTGATAAATACTCCAAAACGCAGGGGCGCGCTCATTGCAGCTCCAATCCGTTGAGGAATTCCAGCAAGGCCGCATTCACCTCGTCGGGGCGCTCCTGCTGCAGCCAATGCCCGGCGCCATCGATCATCACCTCTCGGTACGGACCGGAGATCGCGTCGGCCGCGCGGTCGGTGCTGGTGAAGGACAGAACGGGATCGGCCGTCCCGCCGATGAACAAGCAGGGGACCGGGATCTTCACCCCGTCGAGTTCGGGGGTGGTCTCCCAGTTGCGGTCGAAATTGCGGTACCAGTTCAGCCCGCCCGTGAAGCCGGTGCGGGAGAACTCGGCGATGTAGTGGTCCAGTTCGTCCTGGGTTATCCAGTCCGGCAGTCCGTCCGGCTCGGGAAGGCGGTCGACGAAGCCTTCCGGACCGGGGGTGGCCATCCGCACCAGCGCATCCTTGCCGTCGGTCCGCAGGCTGCCGATCATGCGACGGATCACCCGGGCGGGATCGGCGTTCAATTCGGCGTCGGCGATACCGGGCTCCTGGAAGTACAGGATGTAGAAGAAGTTCTCGCCGAACATCTTGCGCCACGCCTTCGTCGGCGCCACGTGCGGGCGCGGCGTCACCGGCACGCTCAGCGCGGCGACGGCCGCCACCCGATCCGGATGCAGCAGCGGGGCGTTCCACACCACGGCGGCGCCCCAGTCGTGCCCGACCCACACGGCGCGCTGCGCGCCGACGTCGTCGAGCAGGCCGACCAGATCGGCCGTCAAGTGATGGATGTCGTAGGCGTCGACGCCGTCCGGACGATCCGAACCGCCGTAGCCGCGCTGATCGGGCGCCAGCACGTGATAGCCGGCATCGGCGAGGACGGATATCTGGTGGCGCCAGGAGTAGGCCAGTTCGGGGAAGCCGTGCGCCAGGAGCACCACCGGTGCGCCACGTTCGCCCGCTTCGATTACCCGTAGCCGCACACCATTGGTATCTACTAACCGTTCGGTTGGGGGCACCGTCCCACCAAAGCACAATGGTTGCTGGCTGAGAAGGCCCCGAACCGGTTCGGCTTAGCCGAATCGCGGTCCGACGGGCCGAAAGCCGGGAATACTCGACTCGATGCGACTCGACCATGTGGTGCTCTGGACGAAAAGCCCGCCGATCTCGATGGACTTCTACACCCGCGTGGTCGGGCTCGAGCCCGTCCGGTTCGACGAATTCGAGGCCGGCGAGGCGCCGTTTCCGAGCGTGCGGATCTGCGCGGACTCGATCATCGACTTGATGCCGGCCGAAAGCGTCTCGGCCACCGAGGCTCTGACCCGCATCGAGGGCAGCGCCGGGCACCCGGTCAACCACGTCTGCCTGGCGCTGTCGAAGGCCGAATACGACGCGCTGGACCGGCGACTGCAGGCCGAGGGCGTGGATACCGGCGCGCGGCTGAACCAGAGCTTCGGCGCCCGGGGCTGGGCGCCGCAGGGGTACTACTTCGCCGATCCGGACGGCAACGTCGTCGAGGCCCGCTACTACGAGTAGTGGGGAACTGCCGGTCGTTAACTGAACAGGACGGCGAAGACCCGCGGCGCCCCGGCTCTGCCGGAGCTGGCGATCTCCGCTAGGCACGATGGCGGAGACCCGCGGCGCCCCGGCTCTGCCGGAGCTGGCGATCTCCGCTAGCGGTAGCCTGGACTTTTCCAGCTGCGTGTATATCGGGGAAGGACCTGGCCGGCAAGGCCGATGATTGATGAACCGGAAAAACGTGATTCGCACCATCACGGCAATCGCTGTCGTGGTGCTGCTCGGTTGGTCGTTCTTCTACTTCAGCGACGACACCCGCGGCTATAAGCCCGTCGACACCTCCGTGGCGATGTCCCAGATCAACGGCGACAACGTCAAGAGCGCGCAAATCGACGACCGCGAACAGCAACTGCGATTGACCCTGAAGAAGGGCAATGGCGACACCGACAATTCGGACAAGGTCATCACCAAGTTCCCGAGCGGCTACGCGGTGGACCTGTTCAACGCGCTGAGCGCCAAGAACGCCAAGGTCAGCACCGTCGTGAACCAGGGCAGCATCCTGGGCGAGTTGCTGGTCTACGTGCTGCCGTTGCTGCTGCTGGTCGGGCTGTTCGTGATGTTCTCCCGCATGCAGGGCGGCGCCCGGATGGGCTTCGGATTCGGCAAGTCGCGCGCCAAACAGCTCTCCAAGGACATGCCCAAGACCACCTTCGCCGACGTCGCCGGCGTCGACGAGGCGGTCGAGGAGCTCTACGAGATCAAGGACTTCCTGCAGAACCCCGGCCGCTACCAGGCGCTGGGCGCCAAAATCCCCAAGGGCGTGCTGCTTTATGGCCCGCCGGGAACCGGTAAGACGCTGCTGGCCCGCGCGGTGGCCGGGGAGGCCGGGGTTCCGTTCTTCACGATCTCGGGCTCCGACTTCGTCGAGATGTTCGTCGGCGTGGGCGCGTCCCGCGTGCGTGACCTGTTCGAGCAGGCCAAGCAGAACAATCCGTGCATCATCTTCGTCGACGAGATCGACGCGGTGGGCCGCCAGCGCGGCGCGGGCCTGGGCGGCGGCCACGACGAGCGCGAGCAGACGCTGAACCAGTTGCTGGTCGAGATGGACGGGTTCGACCCGCGCGCGGGCGTCATCCTGATCGCGGCCACCAACAGGCCCGACATCCTGGACCCCGCGTTGCTGCGTCCCGGCCGCTTCGACCGGCAGATCCCGGTCTCCAACCCGGACCTGGCGGGCCGCAAAGCGGTGCTGGAAGTGCACTCCAAGGGCAAGCCGATCGGCCCGGACGCCGACCTCGCCGGGCTGGCCAAGCGCACGGTCGGCATGACCGGCGCCGACCTGGCCAACGTGATCAACGAGGCCGCGCTGCTCACCGCCCGCGAGAACGGCACCGTCATCACCAGCGCCGCGCTGGAGGAGGCGGTCGACCGGGTGATCGGTGGGCCGCGCCGCAAGGGCCGCATCATCAGCGAGCAGGAAAAGAAGATCACCGCCTACCACGAGGGCGGGCACACGCTGGCCGCCTGGGCGATGCCCGACATCGAGCCGATCTACAAGGTGACCATCCTGGCTCGTGGGCGCACCGGCGGTCACGCGGTGGCGGTACCGGAGGAAGACAAGGGCCTGCGGACCCGCTCGGAGATGATCGCTCAGCTGGTGTTCGCGATGGGCGGGCGCGCCGCCGAGGAGCTGGTCTTCCGGGAGCCGACGACCGGTGCGGTGTCCGACATCGAGCAGGCGACCAAGATCGCCCGCGCGATGGTCACCGAATTCGGGATGAGCTCCAAACTGGGTGCGGTCAAATACGGTTCGGAGCACGGCGACCCGTTCCTGGGCCGCACCATGGGAACTCAGGCGGACTATTCACACGAGGTCGCCCGCGATATCGACGACGAGATCCGCAAGTTGATCGAGGCCGCCCACACCGAGGCGTGGGAGATCCTCACCGAATACCGCGACATTCTCGACATTTTGGCGGGCCAGCT
>NZ_LZKV01000143.1:0-6126 GCF_001672995.1 Mycobacterium sp. 1482292.6
CTGCGGCCCCCACCACCGCCTACTACGCCCCGGCGGCTGGACCACCCGAAAAAACACCCACGGCGACACCCAATGGATCCCACCCCCACACCTCGACACCGGCCAACCCCGCACCAACACCTTCCACCACCCCGAAAAACTGCTGGGTGATGACGACGGTCTGCCGCCGCACTGATTAATCTGATTGCTCGTGGCTGACCAGCGCACCTTGCTGCTGATGCGGCACGCGAAGTCCGATTACCCGCCGGGCGTCGACGACCACGACCGGCCGCTGGCGCCCCGCGGCATCCGCCAAGCCGGGCTGGCCGGCGACTGGCTGCGCGCCAACGCGCCCGCCATCGACGGCGTGCTGTGCTCCACGGCGACGCGCACCCGCGAGACGCTGCTCAACACCGGCATCGATGCGCCGGTGCGATACAGCGAGCGCCTCTACGCGAGCACTCCCGGCACGCTGATCGACGAGATCAACACGGTGGACGACGCCGTCGGCACGCTACTGGTCATCGGACACGAGCCGACGATGTCGGCCCTGGCGCTGGGGCTGGGCGGCGCCGGACGTACGAATACCGCTGCCGCCGAACGAATTTCGGCCAAGTTTCCAACGTCGGCGATCGCGGTGCTCACCGTGCCGGGCGCGTGGAAAGAGGTCGAACTCGGCGTGGCGACGCTGATCGACTTCGAGGTGCCGCGCTGAGGTTCGATCGCCCGGCTCCTCCGCACCCGGCTGCGCCGGCTGCATCGTCGCCGCGCTGAGGTTCGATCAGGAGTTGGTGGCCAGCGTCAGCTCCATCAGCTTGATGGCCTGACCGCACGCATCGATGCCCGGCGCCTGCGGGTTGACCCACCATCCGACCACCCCGGCGGCGTCGCTGGCCACGCCGCACGCACCGTTCGCGTCGTCGGGCCGCATCACGATCGAGTCGATCCCGGCGATCGACCGGGTCTCGATCTTGTACTTCAGAAATTCCGCGACCTTGCGCTCGTTGGACAGGCTGCCCTGCTCGAACCAGAACCGGGTGATGTCGATCAACCCGGCCGGATTGGCCGCCTGCCAGCGGCAGATCGCACCGACGAAGGTGCTCTGAATGTCGAGCGGGTCGGCGCCCACCGTCTTGGCCAGGATGTCGCTGGTCAAGACCTCACATTCCTTGAGCAGGTTCGGGTACTGCTGCTGAGAGTTGTTGTTGCGGGGCACATTGCCGCCCGCCTTGACCGCGTTGCCCCCGATCGAGCGGGAACACCCCGTCAACACCAACAGCGCGGCGATCACCACGATCGCGGCGGCAACCGCGGTCCTGCCGGCCCGGGAACGCGTCGAGGCCATCATTTCGAATTCGCAATCGACTGACGAGCGAGTTCCTTCGCTATGTCGCATGGCGGCGGAAACGGCTTCTGACTGAAACTGATTGACCACTCGATGAAGTCGTCCTGAAACTGGATGCCCACCTCACACAGCGAGTCACCCAGGTTGGGCTCGTTGCCGATGGCGATGAAACCGCTATGGCCGTTGATGTTGATGTCATCGACGCTGGCCCGCGAAAGCTCCTCGGTCTTGCGCTCGCGACCGATGGGGCTGCCGCGATACCAGGAGAAGGAGAAGTGCGGCCCCAGGATGCCGCCACCGGCGAGCCACTGGCACCCCACTGAGTTGCGGGCAGTGTTGATCAGCCCGGTGACCTTGGTGAGCTCCGCTACGGTCTGGTCGCTGATCCCGCCGCACTGCGGGAACATCGCACCGTGGCTGCCCTGGCCGTTCTGCGGTGTCGACGACGCCGTAGCGCCCGGTTTGTTGCCGCCGGAATCGGAGCAGCCCGCAGCCGCGGGGATCAGGATCGTCACTGCTGACGCCACGAGAGCCAGCGCCCTCGTGCTACGCCGCACCGCTACCCTGCTTCCGCTCCGCCCGCTGCTGGTCCACACGATGCACTGTAGCGGCAGCCCAGCGGGTCAACCACCGACGCGCCTGAGCAGGTATTTCGGGGCCGCAACAAGTGGGGTGCGGACCTGGACCGTCCGGCGGTTGCCGGGCACGGCCGCGCGGACGGTGTGCGACAGTTAGCCCATGCTCCTGGCACTGCTGCGCCAGTACATCCAGCCGTACCGACGGCTGGTGGCGGTGCTGATGGTGCTGCAGCTGATCGGCAACCTCGCGTCGCTGTACCTGCCGACCGTCAACGCCGCCATCATCGACGAGGGCGTGGCCAAGGGTGACACCACCACCATCGTTCGGCTCGGCATGGTCATGCTCGGGGTCACCGCATTGCAGGTGCTGTGCTCGGTCGGGGCGATCTATGTCGGCTCGCGCACCGGGATGGGCTTCGGTCGCGACCTGCGCGCCGCCATCTTCGAGCACGTCACCACCTTCTCCGAACGCGAGACCGCCCGATTCGGGGCGCCGACGCTGTTGACGCGCAGCACCAACGACGTGCGGCAAATCCAGTACCTGGTCCAAATAAGCGCCACGGTGCTGGTGACCGCCCCGATCATGTGCCTCGGCGGGATCTTCATGGCCATCCGCCAGGAGGCCGCGCTGACGTGGCTGCTGCTGGTCAGCGTGCCGATCATGGCGGTAGCCAACTACTGGGTGATGTCGCACATGCTGCCCCTGTTCCGCCGGATGCAGGGCCTGATCGACGGCATCAACCGGGTGCTGCGCGACCAGCTGGCCGGCGTCCGGGTGGTCCGCGCGTTCGCGCGGGAAGGTTTCGAACGAGACCGCTTCGCCCGCGCCAACACCGCACTGTCGAACACCGCACTGACCGCGGGCAACTGGCAAGCGTTGATGCTGCCGGTGACCACGCTGACCATCAACGTGTCCAGCGTCGCGCTGATCTGGTTCGGCGGGTTGCGCATCGACCGCGGCCAGATGCAGGTCGGTTCGCTGACCGCCTTCCTGGCCTACTTCACCCAGATCCTGATGGCGGTGTTGATGGCGACGATGACGCTGGTGGTGTTGCCGCGCGCCTCGGTGTGCGCCGAGCGGATCACCGAGGTGCTCGCCACCCGGCCGGCGGTGACCGACCCCCCGAGCCCGCGGTCCCCGCGCGGCGCCATCACCGGAGTCGTGCGGCTGCACGGCGCGACCTTCACCTATCCGGGCGCCGATCGCCCAGTGCTGCAAGGCATTTCGCTGACCGCGGCGCCCGGAACCACCACCGCCATCGTCGGCAGCACCGGTTCGGGCAAGTCGACGCTGGTCTCGCTGATCTGCCGGCTCTACGACGTGACCGGCGGCGCCGTCTCGATCGACGGCATCGACGTCCGCGAATACCGGACCGAGCGGCTGTGGTCGGCCATCGGGCTGGTTCCCCAGCGCGGCTACCTGTTTTCCGGGACGGTCGCGGACAACCTGCGCTACGGCGCCGCCCCGCATCAGGTCCCTACCGACGATCAGATGTGGGAGGCGTTGCGGGTGGCCGCCGCCGACGATTTCGTGCGGGCCCACGATGACGAGCTGCAGATGCGGGTGGCCCAGGGCGGTATCAACTTCTCGGGCGGGCAACGGCAGCGACTCGCCATCGCCCGGGCGGTCATCCGCCGTCCGGCAATCTATTTGTTCGACGACTCGTTCGCCGCGCTCGACGAGCGCACCGACGCGCGGGTCCGCACCTCGCTACGGGAGACCTCCGGTGATGCCACCGTCATCGTTGTCACACAACGCATTTCGATCGCATCCACGGCCGACCAGGTAATCGTGATCGACAACGGGAAGCTGGTGGGCGCGGGCACCCACGAATCGCTGCTCGTCGATTGCGCCACCTACGCCGAATTCGCCGACTCGCAGTCGGTCGGCGCGGTGCGAACCGGACGAGCCGGGGGCCCACCGTGACCGCCGCGGCCACCCAGGCCGCCAACCGGACGGCTCCCGCAACCCGGTCGCGCGACTTCTGGGGTTCGGCCGCCCGCCTGGTGAAACGGCTTGCGCCGCAACGACGGCTGTGCATCGCGGTGATCAGCTTGGGTATCACCGGCACGGCGATCGGGGTGATCGTCCCGCGAATCCTGGGGCATGCCACCGACTTGCTGTTCAACGGCGTCATTGGGCGCCAGCTGCCCGCCGGGATGACCAAGGCCCAGGCCGTCGCCGCCGCACGCGGCCGAGGCGCCGACACCTTCGCCGACTTGCTGTCCGGGATGAACGTGGTCCCGGGTCACGGCGTCGACTTCGGGGCGGTCGCACGAACGCTGACGCTGGCGCTGGCCCTCTATCTCGTTTCGGCGCTGCTGATTTGGATACAGGCGCGACTGCTCAACGCCACCGTGCAGCGCACCATGGTGGGCTTACGTTCCGATGTCGAGGACAAAATCCACCGGCTGCCGTTGTCCTACTTCGATGGACGTCAGCGCGGGGAGTTGCTGAGCCGGGTCACCAACGACGTCGACAACATCCAATCGTCGCTGGCGATGACGATCAGCCAGCTGCTGACATCGGTCCTGACCGTGGTGGCGGTGCTGGCGATGATGCTGTCCATCTCGCCGCTGCTGGTGGTGATCACCGTGCTGACGGTGCCGCTGTCGCTGTTGGCTACGCGGGCGATCGCGCGACGCTCCCACCGCCTGTTCGTCGCGCAGTGGACCAGCATCGGCCGCCTGAACGCCCACATCGAGGAGACCTACAGCGGTTTCACGGTGGTCACGACGTTCGGCCACCAGGCGGCGGCGCGCGAGCAGTTCCGCACCCTCAACGACGACGTCTACCGGGCCAGTTTCGGCGCTCAATTCTTCTCCGGGCTGGTGGCACCGGCGACGACGTTCATCGGCAATCTCGGCTACGTCGCCGTCGCGGTGGTGGGCGGCCTGCAGGTGGCCACCGGCCACATCACCCTGGGCAATATCCAGGCGTTCATTCAATATGTGCGGCAGTTCAACTCGCCACTGAGCCAGCTCGCCGGCATGTACAACACCCTGCAATCCGGGGTGGCCAGCGCCGAGCGGATTTTCGCGCTGCTCGACGAGCCCGAGGAGGCGCCGGATCCTGTGCCTGCCCTGCGGGCCGGCACCCCCCCGCGGCCCGGTGGACGCGTCGAGTTCGCCCACGTGAGCTTCGCCTACCGCCCGGGCACCCCGGTAATCGAGGACCTGTCCATGGTGGCCGAACCGGGAAGCACGGTGGCGATCGTCGGGCCGACGGGAGCGGGCAAAACCACGCTGGTGAACCTGCTGATGCGGTTCTATGACGTCGACGCGGGACAGATCCTGCTCGACGGGGTCGACATCAGCACGCTGGACCGCCGGTCGCTGCGGTCGCGGATCGGCATGGTGCTGCAGGACACCTGGCTGTTCGACGGGACGATCGCGGAGAACATCGCCTATGGACGCCCGGACGCCGGTGAGGACGAGGTGCTCGACGCCGCCAAGGCCGCCTACGTCGACCCGTTCGTCCGGACGCTGCCGGCGGGTTACCAGACCCGGATCAGCGGTGACGGAGGCAACATCAGCGCCGGCGAGAAGCAGCTCATCACCATCGCGCGCGCGTTTCTTTCCCGCCCACAACTGTTGATCCTGGACGAGGCGACCAGCTCGGTCGACACCCGCACCGAGGCCCTCATCCAGCACGCGATGTGTGAACTGCGCCGCGATCGCACGAGTTTCATTATCGCGCACCGACTTTCGACGATCCGCGACGCGGACCGCATCGTGGTGGTCGAGGCCGGGCGGATCGTCGAACAGGGCAATCACACTGAACTACTCGCCCGGCGCGGCACGTATTACGAGATGACACAGGCATAAGCGCCTGGCGGGCGCATTGATAAGCGGCCGCGATCGCTACCAAGAAGTTATTGAGAAGACACCAAGGAACAAACGCGACGCTGGGATCGTCCTACTCAGTAACGCACCTGAAAGGGGTGGCAGCAATGTTCTCCCGCCGCATCACAAAGATGGCCACCACCGCAATCGGCACCGCCGCCATCGGACTCGCCGCCGTCGGCTTCGCCGGCACGGCCGCAGCGAGCTCCGTGCAGACCGCCGACGCGGCGTTCCTGGGCCAGATGCAAAGCCTCGGCGTCACTTTCCCGTCCACCCAAGCCGCCGTGCAAACGGGCCACCAGGTCTGCACCGAACTCGCCGCCGGCCAGACGCCGACCGCGGTCACCGTCGACATCTTCCGGCACACCAGCCTGACGC
>NZ_LZKV01000144.1:0-8193 GCF_001672995.1 Mycobacterium sp. 1482292.6
CATGGTGGCCGAGACGCGTTGGGCGGCAATGGTTATTCGGTGATCCTCGACGCGGCGCTGCTGTTCGGCGACGACCCGTACCGGTATCCGAAACACCTGCCCAAGGTCAACGCCACCGGCGGGCCGGGCGGAAAGCCGAGCTGTGGCTCGCTGCCCGACCCCAGCGCCAACTTCCCGGTGCGGGCGCTGGTCACCGATACCGGCTGGGGGGCGGCGCCGAACGAGATCCGCACCAACGTGGCCGCGGGTAATCCCTGGTGGGCCAACTGGTTCCCGACCACCAAGAACCCTCCGGAAGGGCCTCGCTACTTCTGGCGCGGGGGGCAGCCGCCGCCATGAGAAGGAAACTATCCAGCATCATCCTGCGGGTCGGCAGCTTCACGGCGATCTGCTTGCTGTTCACCTTTGCGCTGGTCGCGGTGTTCGGGCAGTTGCGGTTCGAGGACCGCACCGGCTATCGCGCCATCTTCACCAACATCTCCGGGCTCAAGTCGGGCAACTTCGTGCGGATCGCCGGGGTGGAAGTCGGCAAGGTCGGCGACCTGAGCCTGCACCGTGACGGCACCGTCACCGTCGACTTCGAGGTGGACAAGGGCGTTCGGCTCAGCGAGGGCACCAAGGCCGTCGTGCGTTACGAAAACCTGATCGGTGACCGCTATCTCGCGCTCGAGGAGGGTCCGGGGCCACCACGCCGGCTGCCGCCGGGGGCGACCATCCCGCTGGCCCGGACGTCGCCCGCGCTCGACATCGACGCGTTGATCGGCGGTTTCCGTCCGTTGTTCCGCGCCCTGGACCCCGATCAGGTCAACGCCCTGTCCGGTCAACTGCTGCGAATCTTTCAGGGGCAGGGCGGGACGCTGGCGTCGGTGCTGTCACAAACCTCGATACTGACCTCCACCCTGGCGGGGCGCAGCGAGCTGATCGGCCAGCTGATCACCAACCTGAACACGGTGCTGCACACCTTCGCCACCCGCGATCGCGAGTTTTCCGACGGCGTGGACAAGCTGGCCCAGCTGGTGGACGGGCTGGCCCAGCGCAGGAACGACATCTCCACCGGCCTCGCCTACATCAATGCGGCCGCGGGTTCGATCACCGATCTGCTCGCCCAGTCCCGCCAGCCGATCAAAGACGTTGTCCACGAGACGGATCGCGTGTCGGGGCAGGTGCTTTCCGACAAGGAATACGTCGACAAACTGCTCAAGGATCTCCCGGACATCTACCAGGTGCTCGCCCGGCAGGGCCTCAACGGTGACTACTTCGGTTTCTACTTCTGCGAGGTATTGCTCAAGCTGAACGGTAAGGGGGGCAACCCGATCTTCGTCAAGCTGTTGGGCCAGCCCAGCGGGCGGTGCACGCCGCAATGAGGCTGAAAATTCCCAAGGTCAAATCCGGCGACCAGCGAAACCCTTTCGTGCTGGGCGTGATGGGAACCGTCATCCTGGCATGCGTGACCATCGTCGCCTTCCAGTACAACAAGCTGCCGTTCATCAAGAACACCGACGACTATGCGGCCTACTTCTCCGAGGCCGGCGGCATCAAACCCGGTAACACTGTGCGCGTTTCGGGCATGGGCGTGGGCCGGGTCTCCGACCTTCGCCTGGAGGGCACCAAGGTCCGGGTGGGTTTCACCGTGCACAAGGGCGTCGAATTGGGCGACCGCACCGAGGCGGCGATCAAGACCGAAACCATACTGGGCGCCAAGATGCTCGAGCTGACGCCGCGCGGCGCCGGGAAGTTGTCGGGCACCATTCCGTTGGAGCGCACCACCTCGCCGTATGAGCTGCCCGACGCCCTTGGCGATCTGACGACAACCATCAGCGGCCTGGACACCGCCCAATTGTCCACGGCGCTGAGCACATTGGCGAACACCCTCAAGGCGACACCGGCCAACCTCAGGCCCGCTTTGGAGGGCGTCGCGCGGTTCTCCGACACCCTCAACGGTCGCGACGCGCAGCTACGCAGCCTGCTGGGCAACGCCAACAAGGTGTCGACGGTGCTGGGCAAGCGCAGCCAGCAGATCGCCGGACTGGTGGCGAATTCCAACGCGCTGCTGGCGGCCCTGCTGGATGAACGAGATTCGCTGGACGCGTTGATGAACAACCTGACCGCGGTGTCGCATCAGATCTCGGGGCTGGTCAACGACAACAGGACCCAACTCAAACCCGCCCTGGACAAGCTCAACGGCGTACTGGAGATCCTGGACAACCGCAAGGAAGACATCCAGAAGACGCTGCCCAAGTTCAAACGGTATGCGATGTCCTTTGGCGAATGCCTGGGTTCGGGACCGTTTTTCAAGGCCTACGTCGCCAACCTGGTGCCCGGCCAGATCGGCGGCCCGGTGCTCGACGCGGACATGTACGACCGATTCCTGGACCCCAACCAGAAGCTGCCGTCGGAGGTGGTGGACCCGCCCACGGGCACCCCGCCGGTGCCGCCGGAGAACGCACCGGTGCCGCTGTGGTCGCAGCCACCGTCGCCCCCGCCGTCCACCCCGCCCATCCGCACTATTCCGCCGCCCTCGCCCCACGATTTCGATTCGCCATGAACATCAGTCGGGGCACCCTACAGAAGGCGACCGCCGCCACCCTGATCCTGACGCTGGTCGTGGCGTCGTTCGTGGTCGGCAACAAGCTGTGGAAAGACGTCGAAAAGAATACGTACTCGGCGTATTTCACCGAGGCCAACGGTCTGTTCGTGGGTGACGAGATTCGCATCCTCGGCGTCGCCGTCGGCGTGGTCGATAAGATCGAGCCCCAGCCCGGCAGTTCCAAGGTGACGTTTTCGGTCGACAAGCAGTATTCGATCCCCGCGGATGCTCGCGCCGCGATCCTGTCGCCATCGCTGGTGACGTCGCGGGCTGTCCAGCTCGTCCCGGCGTACTCCGGCGGCCCGAAGCTGAGCGCCGGCGCCTCGATTCCCCTGAGCCGCACCGCGGTTCCCGTCGAATGGGATGACTTCCGCAAGCAGCTGGAGAAGCTCACCGACGCCCTGCAGCCCACCAGCCCGGGCGGGGTCAACTCCGTCGGCGAGTTCATCGACTCGGCGGCGGACAACGTGCGCGGCCAGGGCGACACCGCGCGCGACACCGTGCTCAAGCTTTCCGAGGCGATCTCGGCGCTCGGCGATCACGCCGACGACATCTTCAGCACGGTGCGTAACCTGCAACTGCTGGTGTCCGCGCTGTACTCGAGCAGCGATCTGCTGGCCTCGTTCAACCAGAACCTGGCCGGCGTGACGACGCTGCTGTCCAACACCCCCAACGAAGTCGGCAACGCGTTGAAGTCGCTGGACGGCGCGCTCACGGACGTGCGTGATTTTCTGGCCGAGAACCGCGAAGCGGCGGGCGTCACCTTCGACCGATTGGGCTCCATCACCACGGCGCTCAACGACAGCCGCGGCGATATCAAGCAGATCCTGCACATCGCCCCGACGGTGTTTCAGAACTTCTTGAACATCTACCAGCCGGCCCAGAGCGCGATGACCGGCATCCTGGCCCTGAACAACTTCGCCGACATCCCGCAGTTCATCTGCAGCTCGATCGAGGCGGCGTCGCGGGCGCGCCTGGCGCGGGTGTCGAAGCTGTGCCTGCAGTACCTCAACCCGATCATCAAAAACCGTATCTACAACTACATTCCGGCGGGAATCAACCCGTTCGTCGGGACGCAGGCGCGGCCCAGCGAGATCACCTACAGCGAGGACTGGCTGCGGCCCGGGTACACGCCGCCGCCCCCGCCTGAGGCGCCCGCGCCGCCGGATGGCGAGCCCGCGCCGCCTCCCGAGCAGCCGGCGCCGGCCGACCAGCCGCCGCCGACCGAGGCCCCGCCCGCGCCGCCGTCGAACACGACCAGTTCGATCGAGGTGCTACAGAACCTGATGCTGCCGACGGGGCCCTCATGAGGCGCGCTGGGGCCGCGGTCCTGGGGCTGATATGCGTGGTCGCCCTGTCCGCGTGTGGTTGGCGCGGCCTGAACTCCTTCAGGCTGCCCGGTACCGCCGGCGGGGGGCCGGGCTCGTACACGATCCAGGCGCAGATGCCCGATGTGGTCACCATCCAGGAGAACACCCGGGTCCGGGTGGACGACGTCAACGTCGGCAACGTCACCAAGATCGAGCTGCAGGATTGGCATGCCCTGGTCACCATGCGGATCAATGGCGACGTGCACCTGCCGGCCAATTCGACCGCGAAGCTCGGGCAGACCAGCCTGCTCGGTTCGATGCATATCGAACTCGCGCCGCCCAAAGGTGAAGCGCCAGTAGGCCAACTCAAGGCCGGGTCGGTCATCCCGTTGTCGCGCGCGAGCCTGTATCCCACTACCGAGCAGACACTGGCGTCGGTGTCGATCCTGTTGAACGGTGGGGGCATCGGCCAGCTGCAGGAAATCACGCAGGCGGTCGCCAGGGCGTTCGCCGGCCGCGAGAACGACATGCGCAGTCTGCTCAACCAGATCGATGAGTTCATCGCGCGCACCAATGATCAGACCGACGACATCATCTCCGCCGCAGAGAATCTCAACTCTCTGGTCGGCCAGGTTGCCGCGAACGACACGGTCGTGGACAAGGCCTTGACGTCGGTGCCCAAGGCGCTGGACGTTCTGGCCAAGGAGCGCACCAAGATCGCCGACACGATCGATCAGGTCGGCAAATTCAGCGCGATCGCCGCCGACACCATCCACCAGAGCAGGGAATCGCTGGTGAACAACCTGCGCAACATCGCGCCGGTGCTGCGCTCGCTCGCCGATGCCGGCCCCTCCCTCACCAAGGGTCTGGACGGCCTGGCGACCTACCCGTGGCCGGCATCCACCGTGCGGAACTGGTTCCGCGGCGACTACGCCAACCTCACCCTGATCGTCGATCTGACGTTGAGCCGCATCGACCAAGGGTTGTTCACCGGCTCGCGCTGGGAAGGCAACCTCACCCAGCTCGAACTGCAGTGGGGTCGCACCATCGGCATGCAGCCGAGCCCGGTCACCGGGGGTAACCCGCTGACCTATCCGTACCATTTCGGGGGATACTGAATGCTTCGGTTGAATCGCCGGACGTGGATCCAGTTGTCAATCCTGACGCTGGTGACCGTCGTCTCCTGTGGCGCAATGGCATTCAACTTCATGAAGCTGCCTGCCACGTTGTTCGGGATCGGGGAGTACAAGGTCACCGTCGATCTGCCGCAATCGGGTGGTCTCTACGAGACGTCGGTCGTCACCTACCGCGGCACCGACGTGGGACAGGTCAAGTCGGTCGACGTCACCGCCACCGGGGTGCGCGCGGTGCTGGCCATGCGATCGGGAGTCAAGGTGCCCTCCGACGTGCAGGCGTCGGTGCACAGCCGATCCGCGATCGGCGAGCAGTACATCGAACTGACCCCCGGCAAGGACGGCGATGGTTCCCACACGTTGCGAGACGGCGACGTCATCACCGCCGGACATGTCGACGTGCCCGTCGACATCGGGCACCTGCTCGACCTGACCAACCGTGCGCTGCAAGCGATTCCACGCGACAACCTGCGCACGGTGATCGACGAGACCAATCGGGCGGTCGGCGGCCTCGGTCCGGAGTTGTCCCGCATCGTCGACGGCTCGACCGCGTTGGCCATCGCCGGGGGTCGCACCGTCGACCCGCTTGCCGCCCTCATCGACCAGTCGCCGGCGGTACTCAATTCGCAGGTGCAGACATCCGAGGCGATCGCCACGTGGGCCGGCCACACCGCGGCCATCATGGCGCAATTCAAGGCCCAGGACGCCGCGGTGCGAGACCTGTTGACACAGGGCACTTCCGGCGTCGAGGAGGGCCGCGCGATGCTGGACCGGGTGGCGCCGGCGTTGCCGGTGCTGTTCGCCAATCTGGTGAGCCTGGGCGACATCGCCGTCGTCTACCGCCATGACATCGAGCAACTCCTGGTCCTGCTCCCGCAGGGCATCGCGGCCATGGCGGCCATCATCGTGCCCAGCTCTAACACCAAGCAGGAGTACCGGGGTGCCCAGCTGGACTTCAACCTCAACCTCAACCTGCCGCCACCGTGCACCACCGGCTACCTGCCGCCGCAGCAACGCCGCTCACCGGCCAGCGTCGACGCGCCAGACCGGCCGGCCGCGGACCTGTTCTGCCGGGTGCCGCAGGACTCGGAGTTCAATGTCCGTGGGGTGCGCAACATTCCGTGCGAGAGCAAGCCGTGGAAGAGGGCGCCCACGATAGAGCTGTGTGAAAGCGACGAGGAGTACGTGCCGCTCAACGACGGCTACAACTGGAAGGGCGACCCGAACGCCACCACTACCGGCCAGGGCGTGCCGCTCTACCCGCCGGGGCAGGATCCGCGGCTGCCACCACCGCGTGGCACCGCCGCGGCGCCCGCGGCGCCGCCCCCGCCGCCCGCCGTCGCGACCTATGACCCGGCCACCGGCGACTACATCGGGCCAGACGGCCGCCGCTACACCCAATCGGACCTGGCCCACCCGCGTGCCAAGAACTGGCAACAACTACTTGTCCCGCAACCCTGACAGTTTTAAGGAGCACCATGGCGGACAAACCCGAAATTCCTACGACGGAGGAAACCGTCGACGAGCCAACGGCAATCGACGTCGCCGAGGACCTCGACGCCGCCGAAACCGAGCAGGCTGAAAAGCTGCACGCCGAACACGCCGACGGTGATGAGAGTCCGGTCGCGGGCCGGTTCGCGCGGTGGCGCGAGCGTCTCCAGCGGCGGCGGCTGTCGCGCGTCGGGACGGCGTTGGTGGCCAGCGCCGTCATCGTGGCCGCACTGGCCGGCCTGAGTGGTTGGCTCGGATACCGGGCCTACCAGAAGCACGAGGCGCAGGCCCGGCAGAACCTGTACGTTGCGACGGCCCGGCAGGGCGCGGTGAACCTCACCACGATCAACTACACCCAGGTCGACGCCGACGTGCAGCGCATCCTCGACCTGGCCACCGGCGCATTCCGCGACGACTTCGAACAGCGGGCCAAGCCGTTCGAGGAGGTCGTCAAGGCCGCACAGTCGAAATCGGAAGGGACGGTCACCGATGCCGGACTGGAATCCCAGCGCGGCGACTCCGCCCAGGTGCTGGTGGCGGTCGCGGTGAAGTCGCGCACCGCCGGCGGTGAAGAGGCGCCCCGGGAATGGCGCATGCGCATCGAGGTCCGATCGGTCGGCGATGACGCCAAGGTCTCCAATGTGGTGTTCGTGCCATGACGACACTGAACGAGGACGTGAAAGTCGATACGGCCGACGAGGAACTGGACCCGGCAACCAAAGACGCACACCAGGAATCGGAGGTCACCGAGCCGGAAGAACCGTCCACCGAGGCGCAACCGAAGGCCGAGCGGACCAGGCGGCGCATCGGGTGGCCGCAGGTGTTCGCCTACGGCGTATTGCCCGGCCTCGCATTGGTGTTGGCGCTCGGCGCGGGCTACCTCAAGTGGTCGGCCGGGGCGGCCGATGATCTCGCCCAGGCCCGCACCGAATCGGTGCAGGCCGCCCGCGAAGACGCCATCGCATTGTTGTCCTATCACGCCGACACGGTGGACAAGGACCTCGCCGCGGCGCGCGAACGGCTGACCGGTGAGTTCAAGGACGCCTACGGCGAGCTGACGCGTCAGGTCGTCGTTCCCGGTGCGAAGGAGAAGCACATCTCGTCGGTCGCCAAAGTCAATGCGGCGGCGTCGGTTTCGGCATCTGAAACCCATGCCGTGGCGCTGGTGTATGTCGACCAGACCGTGACCATCGGTGCGGGCGCTCCCACCGACACCCAGCCCGTTGTGCGGATGACCCTGGACAAGGTCAACGGCCGATGGCTGGTTTCGCGCTTCGACCCGGTGTGACCCGAGGAATCGTGATGGAAGTATCGGTACGCCGCTGCGCCCGGGTGCTGCCCGTCGGCGTGGTGCTGTTGGGGACAGCCACTGTGGCGGCCCCGGCCGCGCACGCCGACAACAAGCGGCTCAACAGCGCGGTGGTGTCGGCCGTCTACACCCTGCAGCACCAGGCGGGCTGCACCAACGACGTCGTCAGGAACAACGCCCTCACGCTGGCCGCCGAATGGCACGCCGATGACATGATCAACAACCGAAACATCAACGGCGACATAGGCTCGGACGGTTCCACGCCGCAGGACCGCGCCAACGCCGCCGGCTTCCGCGGCCGGGCCGCCGAGACCGTGGCGATCAACCCGGCCATCGCGATCAGCAGCCTGGAACTGGTCAACC
>NZ_LZKV01000145.1:0-826 GCF_001672995.1 Mycobacterium sp. 1482292.6
ACACTCGGTGACGTTCTCGCCGGTGATCTCGACGTGGATGCCGCCCGGGTGGGTGCCCAGCGCGCGGTGCACCTCGAAGAAGCCCTGCACCTCGTCGACGATGCGATCGAAGTGGCGGGTCTTGTAACCGTTGGACGACTCGTGGGTGTTGCCGTGCATCGGGTCGCACTGCCAGATCACCTGGTGACCGGTGGCCTGGACCTTCTCCACGATCGGGGGCAGCAGGTCGCGAACCTTGTTGTTGCCCATCCTGCTCACCAGCGTCAGCCGGCCGGGCTTGTTGTTCGGGTCGAGCCGCTCGACGTATTCGACGGCCAGCTCCGGGGTGATCGTCGGGCCGATCTTGACGCCGATCGGGTTGGCGATCACCTCGGCGAAGGCGATGTGCGCGCCGTCGAGCTGGCGGGTGCGCTCACCGATCCACACGGTGTGCGCGGACAGGTCATACAGCTGCGGTTCGCCGCCGTCGCTTTCGGACAGGCGCAGCATGGACCGCTCGTAGTCCAGCACCAAAGCCTCATGGCTGGCGTAGATCTCGGCGGTCTGCAGGTTGCGGTCGGCCACCCCGCAGGCGCTCATGAAGCGCAGCCCGCGATCGATCTCGGTGGCCAGCGCCTCGTATCGGGCGCCGGCCGGCGAGGTCCGGACGAATTCCCGGTTCCAGTCGTGCACCAGGTGCAGCGAGGCCAATCCCGACGACGTCAGCGCCCGAACCAGGTTCATCGCCGCACTGGCGTTGGCGTAGGCGCGCACCAGCCGCGACGGGTCGTGGTCGCGCACGGCGGCGTCCGGGGCGAAGCCGTTGATCATGTCGCCGCGGTAGGAC
>NZ_LZKV01000146.1:0-28775 GCF_001672995.1 Mycobacterium sp. 1482292.6
ATCGAGTATGGCGGCCAATGGATCTCCTGGGCACGAGTCGGGGCGCTGGCGCGGCGTATCGCCGCGATTATCGGCGGGGCCGAAGTCGGGATGCTGTTGCGCAACCGCCCGGGGCACGTGGCCGCCTTGCTGGGCGTGCTGCTGGGCGGCGGAACGGTCGTGGTCATCAACCCCGCCCGAGGTGACGAACGCACCAGGGCCGACATCGCGGGCCTGCGGCTTCCCGTGATCGTCGGCGAGGCAAACGATCTGGGGGCCCTGGTGCCCGCGGGCACGCCGACGGTCGCGATTTCGGGCGGGTTGGACGACGCCGACGTCACCGCGCCGCACGTCGACCGCCCCGGCCGGCGGTCCGGCACCGCCGTGCGCATGCTGACCAGCGGCACTACCGGGCCGCCCAAGCGAATCGACCTGGGCTACGACATGCTGGCGCGCAGCGTGATCGGTCCGGATCCCGAACATGCGGTCTCGCCCGCGGAGCTGCGCCGCGGCGTCGCGATCGTGAACTCGCCGCTGGTGCACATCGGCGGGGTGTTCCGGGTGCTGCAATGCATCGCCGAGGCGCGGCCGTTCGTGCTGCTGGAACGATTCGAGCTGAACGCCTGGGCCGAGGCGGTGCGCAAGCACCGGCCCCGCGCGGCGTCCCTGGTGCCGGCGGCGCTGCGCACGGTCTTGCACTCCGATATCCCGCGTGCCGACCTGGCGAGTCTGCGGGCCGTTACCTGCGGCACGGCCCCGTTGTCGGCCGAGGACGCCGATGCCTTCACCGAGAAGTATGGCGTTCCGGTGTTGACCTCTTATGCGGCAACCGAATTCGGTGGCGGGGTGGCGGGCTGGACCCTGCCCGACCATCAGCGGTACTGGAAGACCAAACGGGGCAGCGTCGGCCGGGCCAACCCGGGTGCCCGGCTGCGGGTGGTCACCGAGGACGGAACACCGCTGGGCCCCGATGAGGTCGGCCTGCTGGAAGTCAAACCGGGCCAGCTGGGGCCGACCGCACCGTGGATGCGGACCACCGATCTGGCGCGCATCGACGCCGACGGGTTCTTGTGGATCGTCGGCCGTGCCGACCAGGCGATCATCCGCGGTGGTTTCAAGGTGATGCCCGACGACGTCCGCGCCGCGCTGGAGAGCCACCCCGCGGTGGCCGGCGCGGCCGTGATCGCCCGCCCCGACGAGCGGCTGGGCGAGACGCCGGTCGCCGTGGTAGAGCTGCGCGAGGGGGCATCGGCCGACGCCGAAGCCCTGGTCGAGTATCTGCGAGAGCGTTTGGCGCGCTACGAGATTCCGACCGAAATCGCGATCGTCGACAGCATCCCCCGAACACCGTCGGGCAAGGCCGATCTCGGCGCCATCCGGGGCGTCTTCGGCGAGGCCGCAGCGCAGCGCGACCATGCCCGTTGAGCCTTCGACGGTCGCCCAGGTGCTGCGGCATCAGGTCGGCCGGCGCGGCGATCACCCCCTGCTGGTGTGTGACGGTGACCGCATCAGCTACGCCGAGGCCGAGCGCCGGTCGGCGGAGCTGGCCCGCGGCCTGATCGCGCTGGGCGCCGGCAAGGGCACCCATGTGGGGCTGCTCTATCCGAACGGAGCCGAGTTCGTCGTCGGGATGCTGGCAGCGGCGCGCATCGGTGCGGTGGTGATCCCGTTCTCCACCTTCGTCACCGCACGCGAGCTGCGCGAGCAGCTCGTCGACAGCGATGTGGAAATCTTGTTGACCGCGGCGCGCTTTCGCTCGCATGACTACGTGCAACGACTCTCCGAGCTTCTGTCGGGCGCCGATCTCGATTCCCGATTGTTCTGTGCCGCAGCACCGCAGCTGCGTCGCGTCGCGGTCACCCACCAGAAGGTGTGCGGGTTAGCCGATTCCGTCGACCCCGCGCTGCTGACGGCGCTGGAGGACGACGTCGCGCAGTGCGACGCGCTGACGATCGTGTACACCTCGGGCTCCACCAGCGCCCCGAAGGGGGTCGTGCACACCCACGGCGCCCTGCTGGCGCACCAACGGAATCTCAACCTGATCCGTGGTTTGACGGTCGACGACAAACTGTTCTGCAATTCGCCGTTCTTCTGGATCGGTGGAATCGCCTTCGGCCTCCTTGCCACGCTGGTGGCCGGGTCCACCTTGGTGTGTTCTAACGCCACCGATGCCGGGGAGACGCTCGACCTGCTGGAAGCCGAAAAGCCCACCATGACCAATGGATTCGCGGCCGGGATCACCCACCTCGCGGAACACCCGAGCTTCCCGCACCGCGACCTGTCGTCGATGCGGCGGGGCAATCTGTACCCGATCATGGCTCCCGACGCCCGCCCGGCCGACCCGCAGTTGCGGCACAACATGCTGGGCATGACCGAGGCCGGCAGCGTCGTGCTGATCGGCGATGACGAATCCGACCAGCCCGAGCACCGGCGCGGCTCATTCGGCAGGCCGGCACCCGGCTTTGAGATCAAGGTCGTCGATCCCGACACCACGGCCGATGTCGTCGCGGGCGAAGTCGGCGAGCTGTGCCTGCGCGGGCCGCACCTGATGCAGGGCTACCACAAGCGCAGCCGCGAAGAATGTTTCGATCCCGACGGCTGGTTCCACACCGGCGACCTGGTGCGCGTCGACGCGGACGGATTCGTCTATTTTGCCGGCCGGCTCGGCGCGATGATCAAAACGGCGGGCGCCAATGTCTCGGCGGCCGAAGTGGAGAAGGCCATTGGCAGGGTCACCGGCGGAGCGCCGGCTTACGTGTTCGGCCTGCCCGACGCCCGGCGCGGGCAGGTCGTCGCCGCGGTGGTCGTCCGGGCCGACGGTCCAGCGGGGTTCGACGAAGCCGCCCTGGTTTCGCTGCTCGAAACGGAACTGTCCGCCTACAAGATTCCCAAGCGGTTCGTCGCCCTCCGCGGCGACGACGTTCCGGTGCTGTCCAGCGGCAAGGTCGACATGCGACGTCTCAGGGAGCTGTTCGGTGTCTAGCACCATTGACCGGCTGGTGCGGCTTCGGGCCGACCGCGATGGCGACAAGCCGATGGTCATCGACCCCACCTCCCGGCTGACCTACCGCGAACTCGACCTGGCCACCCGCGATTTGGCCGCGACGTTCGTCGAGACCGGCGTGGCCAAGGGCACCCGGGTGGGGCTCATCATGCCCAATAGCACCCGGTGGGTACGGGTCGCCGTCGCGCTTACCCGCGTCGGCGCGGTCCTGGTCCCGCTGAGCACCCTGCTGACGGCCGGAGAGCTCGCCGCCCAGCTGCGGGCGGCCTCCGTGCAATTCTTGATCAGCGTCGAGGAGTTCCGCGGCCACCGCTACCTCGATGACCTTCCGGCGGCGGGGCGATCCGAATTGCCGGCGTTGCACCAGGTTTGGTCGGCCGACCAAGTCGATGGCGCGTCCGCGAGTGCGGGTGCCCGCAACATCGTCGACGCCATGACGGCAACGGTCACCCCGGCCGACCCGCTGGTCATCATGTTCACCTCCGGCAGCAGCGGGGCGCCCAAGGGAGTCATCCACTCGCACGGCAACGCGCTGGGCGCCGTGCAGGCCGGCCTTGCGGCGCGCTGCATCACCGCCGAGACCCGCCTGTATCTGCCGATGCCCTTCTTCTGGGTGGGCGGTTTCGGCAGCGGAATACTGTCTGCGCTGCTGGCCGGCGCCACCCTGGTGACCGAGGAGATACCGCGGCCGGAAACCACCCTGCGATTGTTGGAAGACGAACGGGTCACGCTGTTTCGGGGCTGGCCGGACCAGGCCGAGACGTTGGCACGGCACGCCGCAAATGCCGGTGCCGACCTCTCGGCCTTACAGGCGGGAAGCCTGCAGGCCCTGCTGCCGCCCGGGCAACGCGCCCAGCCCGGGGCGCGCGCGACGCTGTTCGGCATGACCGAGGCCTTCGGGCCGTACTGCGGCTATCCCGCCGACACGGACATGCCCGCGTCCGCTTGGGGTAGCTGCGGAAAGCCGTTCGAGGGCATCGAGGTTCGCATCGTCGACACCGACAGCGGCGCGCCGGTGGCGGCCGGCGTCACCGGAATGATTCACATCCGCGGACCGCACACGCTGCGCGGCATCTGCGGGCGCACCCGGGAGGACCTGTTCACCGCCGACGGCTTCTACCCCACCGGCGACCTCGGGCACCTCGACGAAGACGGATTCCTCTTCTATCACGGGCGATCCGACGACATGTTCAAAGTCAGCGGCGCGACCGTCTACCCCAGCGAGGTCGAGCGGGCGCTGCGCACGATCGACGGCGTCGACAACGCCGTCGTCACCAACGTGCCGGGCGGCTCGGGGGAACGGGTCGGCGCGGCGGTCGTGGGCGCACTGACCGCCGAGCAGCTGCGCGCCTGCGCACGAACGGTGTTGAGCGCCTTCAAGGTTCCAACGGTCTGGTTACTGCTGGCCTCCGACGACGACCTGCCGCGCGGCGGTACCGGCAAGGTCGACGTCCGCCGGCTGCGCAAGATGTTGGCCGAAGCGGACCGGTCCTAGGGCACCCGCGTCCACGGTTGGCAGTTCTGCGACTCGAACGCCTTGATCGTGGTGTTGATGTTCGCAAACATCGGACCGACGGACATGTTCGTCTGCACCACATGGTCCTTGTTCGCGTCGGGCGTGCTGTAGGTGAACCACGCGCACATCGAGTCCTGAGTCGGCACATTGTTGATCCACACCCCGAAGGTCGATGCCGAACCGGCCGTTCGGTACAGACCCGGTGCAATATCGGGGCCGACGACGAAGACACCATTGCCGGGGATCGGGTCCACCGGGTCGGCGACGACCCTCGGCGCGACGGCAATCGCCGTCACGGTCGCGACGAGTAGGGCCGATGCGCGAAGCGTTGCGGGCATCTTCGTTTCTCCGTCCGTGGCCCACCCTGCTGGCAGCGTATGCCCAACCTCGCTGCGCGACAAGAGATGGCGGCGACTAGGTCAGGCCATTCTCGTCGGCGACCACCCCGCGGGCCACGAGATGGTCGATCAACGGAACCGCGCCGGCCGCAAGGTGTTCCGACATCGCCACGCGGGCGAGCTTGTCGTCGCGTTTCTTCAGCGCGGACAGGATCCGCCGATGGTCCTGCATCGATTGCTCCGGCCAGCCCTCGATGGCGGGAAACACCGACTCGGGGGCGTAGCGGGTGATCTGCGACATCAGCTGGGCGAGCTTGGGCGAGTCCGCCGCGACATTGATGGCGCGGTGAAACTCGTGGTTCAGCCGGACGGTGCGCTCGTGGTCATCACCGGCGTAGGCGTCTTCCAGCTGCGCCTGGATCTCCTTGAGCTCGTGCAGTTGGCTGTCGGTGATGTTGATCGCCGCCCGCGCGGCCAGTTCGCCCCCGACATGCGCCTGCACGTTCGCCACGTCGGTGACGTCGCGTCCGGTGACCGGCAACACCGCGAAGCCCCGACGGGGCTGCTGGTTGATCAGTCCTTCGGCGCACAGCGCGAACAGCGCCTCGCGCACCGGTGTGACGCTGATACCCAACTCCGCGGCCAGTTGGTCCAGCCGGACGTACGACCCGGCGGCGTACGTGCCGTCGAAGATCCGCCCGCGGATGATCCGCGCGACGTCCTCCGAAAGTTGAGGCCGCGCAGCGAAATCCGGAACGCTCATCCGTCTACACCTGATACTCGGCGAGCAGTCGCTTGCTGATGATGTTCTTCTGGATCTCGCTGGTGCCCTCGCCGATCAGCAGGAACGGCGCGTCGCGCATCAGCCGCTCGATCTCGTATTCCTTGGAATATCCGTAGCCGCCGTGGATCCGGAAACTCTGCTGGGTGACCTCGGCGCAATATTCGCTGCACAAATACTTGGCCATCCCGGCGGCGACGTCATTGCGCTCGCCCGAATCCTTCAGGCGCGCGGCGTTGACCATCATCAGGTGGGCCGCTTCGACCTTGGTCGCCATCTCGGCCAATTGGAACGCGATGCCCTGGTGCTCGGCGATCGGCTTGCCGAAGGTCTCGCGTTGTTGGGCATAGCGCACCGCGAGCTCGAAGGCGCGAATCCCCACACCGCACGCCCGCGCCGACACGTTGACGCGGCCGACCTCGATGCCGTCCATCATCTGGAAGAAGCCCTGCCCCGTGGCGCCACCGAGGACGTCGTCGACCCCGGCCCGGTAGCCGTCGAAGATCATCTCGGTGGTGTCGATGCCCTTGTAGCCCAGCTTTTCGAGCTTGCCCGGAATATGCAGGCCCGCAACGACTTCGCCGAACCCGACCGGCTTCTCGACGAGGAACGCGGTGAGGTTGCGGTGCGGCTTGTCCGAACCCTCGTCGGTGCGCACCAGCACCGCCACCAGCGTGGAGGTGGCGCCGTTGGTCAGCCACATTTTTTGGCCGTCGATGGTGTAGGTGCCGTCGTCGTTGCGCCGGGCGCGGGTGCGGATCGCGGCCACGTCAGAACCCAGCTCGGGCTCCGACATCGAGAAGGCGCCGCGGGTCTCGCCGACCGCCATCCGCGGCAGGAACCGCTGCTTTTGTTCGTCGGTGCCGTGCTGGCGCAGCATGTACGCCACGATGAAGTGGGTGTTGAGCACGCCGGACACGCTCATCCAGCCGCGCGCCAGCTCCTCGACGCACAGCGCGTACGTCAGCAGAGACTCCCCCAGCCCGCCATACTCCTGCGGGATCATCAGGCCGAACAGGCCCATCTCCCGCATCTGATCGACGATCGCCTGCGGGTAGGTGTCAGCGCGTTCCAGCTCGGCCGCGTGCGGAATGACCTCCTTCTCGACGAATTTCCTTACCGTGGCGATGATCTCGGTCTGGAACTCCGTCAACCCGAGGGTCTGGGCCAGTTTGGTCATGTGCTGCGTTCCCTTCCGGCTGCTCAGCAGGCGATGGTCTTGGCGTCCGTCAGGCGCGCGATGTCGGCGGCGCTCAACCCCAGCCGCGCAAGGACGTCGGCGGTGTCTTGTCCCAGCGCCGGCGCCGGCGCGCTGGGCGGATGGCTGCCGTCGAACGCGGCCGGCAGGCCGGGCGCGAAGTAATCGCCGAGACCGGGCTGGTGCATTCGGGAAAACAGCGGATTGTCGGTTACTTTCGGGCCCGCGGCGACCTCGGCGAAGGTGCGGTACCGCTCGAAGAGCACCGTGGTGTCGGCCAGCGCGGCGGTGATCTCGTCGGCGGTGTGATCGCCGAACCACGTGGCGAACAGACTCGACAGCACGTCGCGATAGCGGTAGCGATCGCCTTCTGACCCGAAGTCGGCGCCGAGCGCCTCGGCGAGCGCCGACACCGCGGCGCCGGTGCCCGTCACCGCGAGCAGGTCACGGAAGTGCCGACCGGTCAGCGCGACCACCATGAACCTGGCCCCGTCGCTGCTGGTGAAGTCCTGCCCGTACTGACCGTAGATGGCGTTGCCCAGCCGTTCGCGTTGTGTCCCAGTGACTTGCGGCTCGGTCAGCAAGCCCAGGTTGGCCGCGGTGGCCAAAGCGACGTCCTCCAGCGCCAGGCTGATCTGCGCCCCCGCCCCGGACCGCTCGCGGTGGCGGACCGCGGTGACGACGGCCAACGCTGCGTACAGTCCGCAGCACACGTCCCAGGCCGGGAGCACGTGGTTGATCGCGCCGCCATGCTCGGCCGGACCGGTGACGAGCGGATAGCCCAGCCCGGCGTTGACCGTGTAGTCCACCCCGGTGGAACCGTCACCGCGCCCGAGCAACTGCACGTGAATCACGTCGGGGCGCTTGGCCGCCAGCACGCCGTGGCTGAGCCAGGACAAGCCCGCGGCGTTGGTCACCACGACGCCGTCGCCCTCGACGATCAGCCGCTGGACCAGTTCGTGGCCGTCGGGGGACCGCAAGTCGATGGTGGCCGACCGCTTCCCCTTGTTCAGGCCGGTCCAGTAGATCGAGGTGCCGTCCGCCGCCAGCGGCCACCGCTGGACGTCGGACGCGCCGCCGATCGGGTCGACTCGAATGACCTCCGCACCAAGCTGATTCAGCGTCATGCCGCACAGTGGCGCGGCGACGAAGCTCGACACCTCAACGACGGTGAGACCGTCCAGCGGCAATCCCGGCTCGGTCATGTCGATGCGACCCGCTCGAAGACGGCAGCCAAACCCTGGCCGCCGCCGATGCACATGGTTTCCAGACCATAGCGCGCCTCGCGGCGATCGAGTTCGCGCGCCAAGGTGGCCAGCATCCGCCCGCCCGTCGCGCCGACCGGATGTCCCAGCGAGATGCCCGAACCGTGCACGTTGGTGCGCTCATGATCGGCGGCGCCGAAGTTCCATTCCCGCATCACCGCAAGCGCCTGCGCGGCGAAGGCCTCGTTCAGCTCGATGAGGTCGATGTCGGATAGCCGCAGGCCCGCCTTGGCCAGCGCCACCTCGGTCGCGGGCACCGGCCCGATGCCCATGACGTGGGGCGCCACCCCGGCCACACCCCACGACACCAGGCGCACCAACGGCTTCAGGCCGTATTCCTCGGCCTTCTCCGGCGTCGTGACCACGCACATCGAGGCCGCGTCGTTTTGCCCGCTGGCGTTGCCGGCGGTGACCGTGGACTCTGGATCCTCTTTCGCCAGAACGGGTTTGAGCTTGCCCAACGACTCGACCGAGGTGTCCGCGCGTGGATGCTCGTCGGTGTCGATGAGCTCCTCGCCACTGCGGGTGCGGACCGCGACGGGCACGATCTCCTCGGCCAGGATGCCGTCTTTCTGCGCGGCGACGGCACGCTGGTGGGATCGCACCGCGAGCTCGTCTTGCTCCTGGCGCGAAATGCCGTACTGGCGGCGCAGGTTCTCGGCCGTCTCCAGCATTCCGCCCGGCACCGGGTAATTGCGGCCACCGGCGGTCGTGCGTCCCCGGGCCAGCCCGTCGTGCACCTGCACACCGGTGCGGGCCCCGCCCCACCGCATGTCCGTGGAGTAGAAGGCCACGTTGCTCATGCTCTCGCAGCCCCCGGCGACCACGAGGTCGTTGTCGCCGGCGCCCACCTGCAGGCACGCCTGGATGACCGCCTGCAGGCCCGAGCCGCACCGCCGGTCGACCTGCATGCCCGGAACCGTCACCGGCAGGCCGGAATCCAGCGCCACCACGCGTCCGATCGCGGGCGCATCGCTGTTGGGATAGCAGTGGCCGAGGATCACGTCCTGCACGGCGTCGGGCGCCAGCCCGGTTCGCTGCAGCAGGCCCTTGAGCGCGGTGACGCCGAGGTCGACGGCGCTGCACGCCTTGAACATTCCGCCGTAGCGGCCGATCGGGGTCCGAACGGGTTCGCAGATGACGGCCTCGCGCACCGCACTCATAGGTGGCGGCCGCCGGTGATTTCCATGACGGTGCCGGTCATGTACGACGACAGGTCGGAAGCGAGGAACAGCGCGACGCTGGCGACCTCACTGGGCTCACCGGCCCGGCCCAACGGCACCTCGGCGACCTTGGAGTCCCAAATGCGCTGTGGCATAGCCTCTGTCATCGCGGAGCGGATCAGGCCGGGGGCGATCGCGTTCACCCGCACGCCGAGGTAGGCCAGCTCTTTGGCGGCGGCCTTGGTCATGCCGACGATGCCGGCCTTGGCCGCCGAGTAGTTGGTCTGGCCGATCATGCCCACCTTGCCGGAGACCGACGACATGTTGATGATGGCGCCGCGCTTGTTCTCCCGCATGACGGCCGCGGCCAGCCTGGTGCCGTTCCAGGTGCCCTTCAGATGCACGTTGATCACCTGATCGAACTGCTCCTCGGTCATCTTGCGCATCGTCGCGTCGCGGGTGATGCCGGCGTTGTTGACCATGATGTCCAGGCCGCCGAAGCGCTCGACCGCGGTCTGGATCAGGGTTTCCACGTCGGACGACTGGGTGACATCGCACCGAACCGCCACCGCCACGTCGTCGCCGCCCAATCGCTTGGCCACGACCTGGGTTTCCTCGAGATTGACGTCGCCGAGCACCACTCGCGCGCCCTCGGCGACGAAGCGCTCCGCGATGGCCAGCCCCAGCCCCTGCGCTCCGCCGGTGATTACCGCGGTCTGCCCCGTCAACATCGCCACTGTCGATCACCCATCCTTCACTGTCGTCGCCTCCAACGGGCACGTCTGAGGCAAATATCATATTTGATATAGGATCCTGCTCTGAACCGGGGTGCCCCGGATCCGGAGAGGAGTGTGGAGCCCATGGCCACCGCCGAAGTCGCGGAAGTCTCCGACGAGGACTTCCGCGAGATCCTCGCTCAGACAAGGCAATTCGTCCGCAGCGTGGTCGTCCCGCGCGAGCAGGAGATCCTCGACACCGATCGCGTGCCCGACGACCTGCGCGACGAAGCCAAGAAGATGGGATTGTTCGGCTACGCGATCCCCCAGGAGTGGGGCGGCCTCGGCCTCAACCTGAGGCAGGACGTCGAGCTGGCGATGGAGCTGGGCTACACGTCGCTGGCGCTGCGGTCGATGTTCGGCACCAACAACGGCATCGCCGGACAAGTCCTGGTCGGCTTCGGCACCGACGAACAGAAATCCCGCTGGCTGGAGTCGATCGCGTCCGGCGACGTCGTCGCCTCCTTCGCGCTGACCGAACCGGGCGCCGGATCGAACCCGGCCGGCCTGCGCACGAAAGCCGTTCGCGACGGTGACGATTGGGTGATCTCCGGGCAGAAGCGCTTCATCACCAACGCGCCCGTCGCCGACCTTTTCGTGGTGTTCGCGCGGACCCGGCCGGCCGACGAGAAGGGACCGGGGATCGCGGTCTTTCTGGTGCCGGCGGACGCCGCGGGCGTCGAGGTGGGCGCCAAGGACGCCAAGATGGGCCAGGAAGGAGCCTGGACCGCCGACGTCAACTTCACCGACGTCCGCGTCGGTCCCGACGCACTCGTCGGCGGCAGCGAAGACCACGGCTACCGAGCGGCGATGACCTCGTTGGCCCGCGGCCGGGTGCACATCGCCGCCCTCGCGGTGGGCGCCGCGCAACGCGCGCTCGACGAATCGGTGTCCTACGCCGCCACCGCGACGCAGGGCGGCACGCCGATCGGCAACTTCCAGTTGGTGCAGGGCATGCTTGCCGATCAGCAGACCGGCGTGATGGCCGGGCGTGCCCTGGTGCGCGAGGCCGCCCGGCTGTGGGTCGCCGACGAGGATCGTCGGATCGCGCCCTCGGCCGCCAAGGTCTTTTGCACCGAGATGGCCGGCAACGTCGCCGATCTCGCGGTGCAGATCCACGGCGGCACCGGTTACATGAGAGGCGTCGCCGTCGAACGGATTTACCGCGACGTGCGCCTGTTGCGGCTGTACGAGGGCACCAGCGAGATCCAGCGGTTGATCATCGGATCGAACCTGGTCAAGGCGGCACAACGATGAGAGTGGCTGGACCCAACAGAGGAGAACTATGAGCGGCAAGCTTGCCGGAAAAGTGGCATTCATTACCGGCGCGGCCCGCGGTCAGGGCCGGGCGCATGCGGTGCGCCTGGCGTCCGAAGGCGCCGACATCATCGCCGTCGACATCGCCGGCAAGCTCCCGTCCTGCGTGCCCTACGACCCGGCGACTCCCGACGACCTGAGTGAGACGGTGCGGCTGGTCGAGGCCGCCAACCGCCGGATCATCGCCTCAGTCACCGACACCCGCGACTTCGACGGCCTGCGCAAGGTCGTCGCCGACGGCGTGGCCGAGCTGGGCCGGCTGGACGTCATCGTCGCCAACGCCGGGGTCGCCGCCCCGCAGGCGTGGGATGAGATCACCCCGGAGAACTTCCGCGACGTCATGGACATCAATGTGACCGGCACCTGGAACACCGTGATGGCCGGCGCGGACAAGATCATCGAGGGGGGCCGGGGCGGATCGATCATCCTGATCAGTTCGGCGGCCGGCATGAAGATGCAGCCGTTCATGATCCACTACACCGCCAGCAAGCATGCCGTCACCGGGCTGGCGCGGGCCTTCGCCGCCGAACTGGGCAAGCATTCGATCCGGGTCAACAGCGTGCACCCGGGACCGGTGAACACCGCCATGGGCTCCGGGGACATGGTCACGGCGGTCGGCAAGACCATGGAGACCAACCCCCAGCTGTCACACGTCCTCACCCCGTTCCTGCCCGACTGGGTCGCCGAGCCGGAGGAGATCGCCGACACCGTGTGCTGGCTGGCCAGTGACGAATCGCGCAAGGTCACCGCGGCCCAGATCCCGGTGGATCAGGGCTCGACGCAGTACTGACCGCCCCCTGGGCGGATCGGGAATAGCTTCACCGCCCGGGCGTTGGCACTCGGCATGAAAGCCTTCAGCGAATCCGAGCGCCAGGAGTTCCTCGCCGACAAGCATGTGGCCGTGCTGTCCGTCGCCGCCACCGAAGGCCGGCCGCCGGCCAGCGTCCCGATCTGGTACGACTACACCCCCGGGGGAAACATCCGGATCATGACCGGGGCGTCGAGCCGCAAGGCTCGCCTCATCGAGCAGACGGGGGCGGTGACGCTGGTGGTGCAGCGCGAGGAGCCGCCCTACCAGTACGTGGTGGTCGAGGGCTCGATCGTCGAGACCACCAAGCCGGCCCCGCTCGACGTGGCCGAGGCGGTCGCCATCCGTTATCTCGGCGAGGAAGGTGGGCGGGCGTTCGTGCGCAGCATGGAAGGCGTCGAGGAGGTGCTGTTCACCATCCGCCCGGACCGCTGGCTCAGCGCCGACTTCACCGGCGACCTGTAGAGCGCTCAGCCGATCAGGTCCAGCGTCCCCAGCTCGCGGATCGCCTGGCAGCCGCGGCTGAGCATGGTCAGCACCATGTCGTCGCCGCGCTCGGTGGCGGCGGCGAACGCGAACCCGAGTGCCGAGATCAGCGGGGCCTGCAGCACCCCGAGCCGGTAATCGCGCCAACAGGTTTCGCGGTCGTAGTCGCTGACCCCGCCGGCCGTCAGCGCGCGATGATAGTCGGTGACCAGGCCCTCTTCGATGCTCGCACGCAGCTGCGGAGCGAGGCTGGTCGCGGTGAAATACGCGAGATCGCGCGCCGGCAGACCCACGCCGAGCGTCTGCCAGTCCACCACGCTGACCCGGGTTCGCTCCGGATCGAACAACAGGTTGTCCAGGCGATAGTCGCCGTGCAGCAGGGCGAACCGGTCATACTCGGACAGCAGCCAGGGCGCGATCAAACCCATTGCGGCACTGAAGGTATCGCGATCCACGGCGCTCATCCGCTCACCCAGCTTCTCCAGCGTGATGTCGGCGCTCAACTTCGCCACCTCGCCCATGCCGCCCGCACCGGCCTCATCCGGCCGGCCGAACGCGATGCCCGGGAAATCGAGCCAGACGGGATCACACCAGCTGGGTGCGTGCAGCCCGGCCAGAGCGGTAACCGCAAGGCGCGCCTCGGTTTCCCCGCAGCCGACGAGCTGATCGCCCTGCACCGCCGGCGCCTGGTCCGCCAGGAGCAGGGCGAAATCCATTGCATCGTCGGTGATCTCGGAATAGAAGCACCGCGGTGTCGGCACCTGCACCCGATCCACCACCGAGGAATAGAACGCGCATTCGCTGCGGTAGCCGATGACCACCCGGTCGCGCACCGTGTCGTCCTGGGCGGGCAGCTTGATGACGAACGTCTGCGGCAGGTCCCCCGGATCCGTCGCATAGCGAGCGGTGACCCGGTAGGTCGCCCCGGTCTGTCCGGTGCCGATCGCGACCACGTCCACGTCGGCGACCTCGACGGGCGGGCCACCGCCGGACAGCGCGGCCGACAACCACTGCGGGGTTACGTCGCCGGGGTATCGCGGTATCGACAGCACAGCACTCATAGCGGCACGCCTCCTCCTGCGCAGACAGCACGGTCCGACTGACAAACTGTAAGGCATACCGCAAGAGTTGCGGTCAACCGCGGTGCGCTAGTCGGCCAGAATGCGCCATTCGGCGGCTTCGTGCTGCTGGCGCCAGAATTCGTCGAATCGGCCGCCCGCAGCGAGCAATTCGTCAACCGTGCCGTCCTCGACCACCCGGCCGTTGTCGAGGAACAGCACGCGGTCGGCGTGACGGATGCTGGCCAGGCGGTGCGCGACGATCACCTGCGTGCGTGACTGCGGGTCGGCCGTCAGCGCGTCGACCACCGCGGCTTCGTTCTCGGTGTCCAACGCGCTGGTCGCCTCGTCTACCAGCAAAATCGGCGCCGGTTTGAGCAACGCGCGGGCGATGCTGACCCGCTGGCGTTCACCGCCGGACAGCGCCGAACCGGCCTCGCCGACGACCGTGTCGACGCCGTCAGGCAGCCGTCCGACCAGCTCGTCGACGCGCGCGAGCGCCACCGCCCGCGCGAAGCGCTCGTCGTCGGCGCCCGGATCTCCGGCGAACACGTTGTCGCGAATCGACCCGTGGAACAGGTAGGGGTGCTGGAAAACGACGCTGGCCGCCGCCCGCCGGGCCTCGCCGTCCAGCGTCGCCGCGTTCACACCGTCGATCAGCACCCGTCCGCCGGTCGGCTCATGCAGCCCGGCGATCAGCGCCAGGATCGTGCTCTTGCCCGAACCGGACGGTCCGACGATCGCCGTCGTGCTGCCCGGATCCAACGCGAAGCTCACGCCGTCGAGCACCGGTGTGCCCGCGCCGTCGTAGCGGAACACGACGTCGGCGAATTCGATTCGCGGCGCCCCGGCGCCGGCCAGCTTGGCGGCGCCGGCAGTCATCAGCGGCGCGGTCAGCACGGCACGGATGTTGCCGAGCGTGGCGCGGGTGCTCTCCAGCGCCGGCGCCAGCTCGCTGATGGTGGTGAACGGCTCGAGGTAGCGCACGATGACGACGATCAGCGCGATGGCCTCGGCCACCGTGAGCGTTCCGTGCACGGTCAGCGCAGTGGTCGCCCCGGCCAGCAGGATCAGCGCGAGCTGACTGGCGAGGCTGAACAGCAGCTGGCCCGGGACCTGCATCGACAGCAGGCGCATGGTGGCGCCGTGTTGTGCCGCCAGTGCATCGCCGACCATGCTGCGCGCCGGCTCGACACGACGTGCGGCCCGCAACGCCTGCTGGGTCCGGGCGAACTCGATGATCCGCTCGGTGAGCGCGGTGTTGGCCTCGGCCGCCGCAGAGTCCGCGCGCCGCGCCAACCGGGCCGATGCCCATAGCGCGCCCAACAGCAGCGGCAGGCCTCCCAGCGCTGCGGCCCCCAGTTGCCAGGAGACCGGCAGCAGTGCCACCGCGATGGCCGCGGGCAGCAGGACGGCGGAGATCAGCGGCGTGAGCAGGTTGACGACGAGGCCGACCAGCTCGGGCCCCGTGGCGGCGATCGCCTGCCGTGCGGTCGCGGTGTGCTCGGCGGTGAACCAATCCAGCCGCACGCCGGGCAGCCGATCCGCGACGTCGTGCTGGCTGTGATCCAGCACGGCGAAGCCCAGGTTGAAACCGATCCGCGCGGTTGCGGTGTCGATGACCCAGCCGGCCACGGTGGCCGCGGTCAGCCAGCCCAGCCAGACCAGCGCGCGCTGCGGGGCGTCGCCGAACAACGCCCCGACCAAGGGGACCAGCAGCACGGTGGCCACCGCGCGCACCAGCACGGAGACCAGTGCGAGCACCGTGTAGGTGATGACCCGGTTGCGGCGGTCCGCCGGAACCAGGCTCAGCCACGTGCGGATCATCGCGCCCCCTCGCCGGTCGTGCCCGCGGTTACCCGGTCGCGACGACCGCCCTCCCAGAGCCGTCGGTACCGGCCGTCGGCGCTGAGCAACTCGTCGTGCGTGCCGCGTTCGACGATGCGGCCGTGGTCGAGCACGACGATCTGGTGGGCCCGGGTGATGGTGTGCAATCGATGCGCGATCACCAGCACCGTGCGGTCCTGCGTCAGCCGGTTGAGCGCTTGCTGCACAAGGTATTCCGATTCGGGGTCGGCAAACGCGGTGGCCTCGTCGAGGATCAGCACCGGGGTGTCGGCCAGGATCGCGCGGGCGATCGTGAGCCGTTGCCGCTCACCGCCGGACAGGCCGCTGGCGGCACCCAGCACGGTGTCGTAGCCGTCGGGCAGCCGCATGATGCGGTCGTGGATCTGCGCGTCGCGCGCGGCCTGTTCGACTTGCGCCGCGGTGGCGTCGGGGACGGCCAGCGCGATATTCTCCGCGACGGTCCCGTGCACCAATTGCGTTTCCTGCAGCACGAATCCGACCTGGGCGTACAGCTGGTCGGCGGTCATCGACCGAATATCTTGTCCCCCAACACGTATCGCGCCCTGTCCGACGTCATGGAACCGGGCCAGCAGGGCGGCCAGCGTCGACTTGCCGGACCCGGAGGGCCCGACCAGCGCGGTGACCGTCCCGGGCCGCAACGTCAGCGAGACGTCGTGGATGACCGGCACGTCGGGCCGGTAGCCGAAACCGACGTGCTCGAACACCACCGTCGACGCGGGATCCCCGTGCGCCTCGTGGTCGTCGTGCACGGCGAGGTCGGCCTCGTCGAGGGTGTTCTGCAGGCGCCGGGCGGCCAACATGCCGGCGCGGACGCCGCCCAGGCCGTAGGCGATGCCGAGCAGTCGCGCTCCGAATGTGGTGCCCAGCAACAAGAACGGCAGCAGGTTCACCGGATTCATCCGGCCGGCGGCCACCAGCAACGTGCCGGTGAGCGCGATGAGCCACAGGAACGTCGAGGGGCGGGTGACCAGGTCCATGAACGTCTTCTTGCCGGCCAGCGGGCGCTGCCAGGCGACCAGGAAACCGACGTATTCGTCCAGGCGGCGCCGGAAGCTGGAGGCGGCGGCGCCACCGAAGACGCGGATCACCGGCTGGCCCTCCAGGTAGGCCCCGGCCTCGCCGCTCATCGTCTCCGCCCAGCGCTGCGACTGCGGGATGCGCGGACCCGATTGGATCGTCAGCGACGACGTCAGCACCAGATACACCAGGACCGGCAAGAACAACACCAGCGCCACCCGCCAGTCGACGGCGAACAGATAGACCAGCACCGCGACCGGCGCGACGGCGGCGCCGACCGCGTCGCCGATGGCGTGGGTGACCAGGTAGTGCAGGGACAGCGTGTCGTCGGTCAGCAACTGCTTGATCGACCCCGACCCGCGTGCCGTGAACCAGCCCAGCGGCAGCCGAGACAGCTTGTGCAACAGCCGTGTTCGCAGATCACGGGCGAACCGCGCGTCGACGACGTGCAGCCACAGCGTGAGGGCGGCGCCCAGCAACGCCCCCAGACCGAGCAGCGACACCGCCGCGACGCCGATATCCCACAGTCGGGCGGCGGGCGCACCCGAGACGAGCCGCCGGGCCAGCTCCACGAGCAACACGAACGGCGCCAGTTGCACCAGCGTGATCACCGCCTGCAACACACCCGAGAGGATCAGCGCGGAGCGCAGCGGCGCGAGCAGCCGGCCCGCGCCCTGGGCCCGCCAGCTCCCCCGGGCCGCCGGGGCGGGTGGGGCGTCGGACACCTGCGGAGCCGATTCCAACTGCGCCGCAACATCTTCCGCAGAGAGGGCGGGTGCGACGCCGTCCGATGCCGCCGGTTCGTCACCGCGCCGGGTGCCCATCGCGCGTCCGGCGCTCCAGTACGCCTGGGCGTGCACCTCGGACTTGGGAAAGCCGAACTCGTCGCGCAGCCGCGTTCGCACCTGCTTGAGCGTTGTGGCCTCCGGCGTCGCCCACGCGTACCAGTTGGACCAGTCCCGGTTCTCGATCGCCGCGGCAAGCGACTTCTCGTCGTGGCGGGCGACCCAGTGCAGTCGCAGCCGGGGGTGCTGGGCGATCGGGATCAGCGGGTCGTTGTCGTCGTGCTGTTCGAGGTACATCTCGATCGGAACGTCGTCGGGGACGACCCCGATGATGCCGTTCATCCCCGGGATGGATGCCGAGTCACCGATCAGCAGATATCCGGCCGGCTGCTCGTCGGGCATGTCGAATCGCGACGAGCCCATCAGCGCCATGACCGCGATGGTGGCGCCGGGCTGGACGGTGCGCGCCCACTGCGACGCCGGACCGGCGGGATCGTGCAGCACGATATCGACCGCGAAGCGCCCGGCGGGAACGTCGGCCTCCGAGATCGTGTACGCGCGCTGGAATTCCGTTTTCGATCCGTCCGGGTCCGGAAACCAGAACCGCAGCCACGCGGCCGGTTCGGCATCCACGTCCTCGAACAGGGTCGGCGACGTCATGCGCACCCGCACGAAGTGCGGTGCGATCCGGACGGTTTCGATCACCGTCGCGGTGTGGTCGCGCGCGCCGAAGCTGCGCAGCATCACACCGGAGAATCCGCGTGCCATTAGCGGTCCTTTCTCGCGGCGCCCCGCGCCGCGACGGCCTCGCCGATCTGACGACCCGGCGGGAGCACCGCCATGAGGCCACGGATCGATGCGGCCGTCAGCGGCCGCAACCCTTCGAGTTCGACACCTGCCACGACCCCGCATGGGCGGCATCCTGCCGCGGATCACCGCCAGCCGGTCGCGACTTGGTACGTACAAACTAAGGGTTGCCTTACCATAGGTCAACCTTGGTCCCGGCCGCCGTCCGAGCCCGTCGGTAGCCTGGGAAACATGAGCGATGAGTCAGCGGCGCCGGTGCTGCTCTACGACGGAGTGTGCGGGGTGTGCAACCGCTCGGTGCGCACCATCCTGCGTCTCGATCCCACCGGCTCCCTGCGCTTTGCGGCCCTGGACAGCGTTTTCGGCAAAGCGATCATCGAGCGGCATCCCGAGATCGGAAACGTCGATTCGGTGGTCTTCGTCGACGACCCCGGCCGGCCCTCGGAACGGGTGGCCGTCCGATCCCGGGCCGTCCTGCGCGTGGTGGACTACCTCGGCGGACCATGGCGGGCGTTCACGATCGCCCGCATCGTCCCCGCTCCGCTGCTCGACCGGCTCTACGACAGGTTCGCCGCGATCCGCTATCGCGTGGGCGGCAAATACGACACTTGCCCGCTGCCGGCCCCGGAGGTACGCGCCCGCTTCGTGGCGGAGTGACCGGTTACTGGCCGACGTCGGAGGCCAGGTCCGCTTCGGATTCTCTGCGCTTCAACTCCGCGAGCTTGCGGTCCTCTTCGGCCGCTTGGCGGTGCTTGATCGCGGACCGGCGGTGCACGTCGGTATGGGGCACGCCCTGTTCGACGGTCCAGTCCTGCGTCCTGGCGACCCGCTCGTGCTGGATTGCGGACTGCTCGAAGCTTCGCGCTGCGGACAGGCCCGCGCGGGCGGCGCGTTCGCGGGCGGCGGCGGCCCTGCGTTCGGCGCGCTCGACATCCTGTGCGGTGACGGCTCTTTCGCTTCGTGGCGGTGGTTCGGTTTCGGCGGGCATGGCGTCTCCCTAGTGTCCTGTGAGTTCCAGGTACCCCGCACAACGGGTTTGATGCCTGCACCGCGCAAGATTTCGTCTCGGTGTCCGGTGCGGGCGGAGGGACTCGAACCCTCAAGCTCTTTCGAGCAATGGCACCTAAAACCATCGCGTCTGCCAATTTCGCCACGCCCGCGGCTTGCCGATCGTATCGCTTGCGACGCCGCCGAGCCGTCGGCACGGGCTCGATGAATTCGTCGGGCCCAAATCGTGAGCGGTACGGTCAAGGGGTGTCCACTACGCATCGTCGCAGGCCCGCGCTCATCGCGCTGGTGATCGTCGCGGCGTGCGGCTGCCTGGCGCTGGGCTGGTGGCAGTGGACCAGGTTCAATTCCGTGTCCGGCTCCTTTCAGAACCTCGGCTATGCGTTGCAGTGGCCGCTGTTCGCGGGATTCTGCGTGTACGCGTACCGCAAATTCGTTCGCTATGAAGAGGAACCACCGCAGCCGCGCGGTACCGACGCGATGACGGAGATACCCGCCGGGCTGCTGCCCGAGCGCCCCAAGCCCGCCCCGCAGGCGCCCGACGATCCCGCGCTGCGGGAGTACAACACCTACCTGGCCGAGCTCGCCGCGCGAGACGCCGAACAACAGAAGAGGACAACCCCATGACCACACCGGAGACGCCCGGAGCGCCAGTTCCCGCGGTGCCCGTCGACAAGGTCCGCACCGCGTTGCTCGGCTACCGGGTCATGGCGTGGACGACCGGTCTGTGGCTGATCGCGCTGTGCTACGAGATCGTCTCGCACCTCGCCTTCGGCCACGAGATCCGGTGGATCGAAGTAGTGCACGGCTGGGTGTATTTCATCTACGTGCTGACCGCGTTCAATCTGGCGGTCAAGGTGCGCTGGCCGCTCGGCAAGACGGTGGGCGTGCTGCTGTCCGGGACCATCCCGCTGCTCGGAATCATCGTCGAGCACTTCCAGACCAGGGACGTCAAGGCGCGTTTCGGGCTGTAGGCCAGCGAGCCCCGCGGGCCCGCGGCGCCCTAGCCCCCGGACCGGGCCAGCGTTTCCAGCGCCGGCAACAGCAGCCGCAGCGCCCGACCGCGATGCGAGACCGCGTCCTTCTCCGCCGGGCTCAGCTCTGCGGCCGTGCGGTCGTGTCCGTTGGGAATGAACACCGGGTCGTAGCCGAAGCCGCCGTCGCCGCGCGGTTCGCGGGCGATGCTGCCGGGCCACTCGCCGCGGACGACAACCTCACCGGCGGCCGAGACGAGCGCGCAGGCCGACACGAACGCCGCACCGCGCCGTCCGTCGGGCACGTCGCGCAGTTGCGCCAACAGCAACGCGGTGTTGCCCGCGTCATCGCCGTGCCGACCGGACCACCGCGCCGACAGCACACCGGGCATGCCATTCAAGGCGGCGACCTCCAGCCCGGAATCGTCGGCCACGCTTGCCAACCCGCTCGCGGCGAAGGCATCCCGCGCCTTGGCCAACGCGTTGTCCTCGAACATCGCGCCCGTCTCCGGCGCCTCGTCGAACGGCGCCACATCGTCGAGTGACACCAGCGTCAAGCCGGTCAGACCGGCGGCGTCGAGCACCCGGCGCAACTCGGCCAGCTTCTTGGGATTGCGGCTGGCGACCAGCAGCCGGGTCACCCTGCACTGCCATACGTTTTAGCGCTGATCAACACCCTAGGCAGCGTAGCTGGACCGCAACATCTCACCCGGGCCTTGCAGCAGCCCGCTGCCATGTTGTTATATGTTTATAACAACTCAACCCTCGAGGGTCGGATGGATTATCGAGTCGAAGAGGCCGTGAACGCCCATCGGATCACCAGGCTGTGTGTCATCCAGTCCGGAGAGACCGTGCTCGCCGTTGGGCCCCAAGACAAGCCGCTTCCGATTCATTCCATTCGCAAATCGATCGTCAGCGCCCTATTTGGTCGGCTGATTGTAAGCGGCGATGTGCAGTTGGATGCAACGCTGGCCGATTTCGGTATCGACGACTCGCCGTGTCTCACCGATCGAGAACGAACCGCGACTCTTCAACACCTTCTGACGTCAACCTCTGGTGTCTACCTGCCGTTGAACTACGGTGCCACCTACGACATTTTCCGCAACAGGCCGTCGGACTGGCCGCAACGCGACTCTGCTGTGCCGGGCGCGGAATTTCACTACAACAACTGGAATTTCAACGTCCTCGGCGAGATTTACCAGCGAGTGTCCGGAGTAGCGTTGTTCACCGCAATCGACGGCATCCTGGCCCGCCCACTTGGCTTTCGCGATTGGAATCCGCTGCAGCACACGCGGTTGCGCTACGGCTACGACCCGCTGGGCGCGACACCCCGATACCCGAACCACGCCCTCCAACTATCCGCCCGTGACTTGGCCCGATTCGGGCAGCTTTATCTCAACGAAGGAACTTGGGACGGCGACGAAATCGTGCCGCCCGACTGGGTGAGGGTGAGCACCGCGACTCGGGTCGAAACCGGCCTGCCCAGCCCGTTCGCGTCATACGGCTACCTGTGGTGGACTGCCAACGGCGGCGACGCGAATGCGCTGCCGCCCGGCAGCTACTCGGCGGTCGGTTTGTTCGGGCAGACCCTTTCGGTCATTCCCTCGCACCAGATGGTGGTCGTCGCGCAAGGAGAGGATCTTGGCACCAAGATGACACTCCCGGCCGACATCATCAAAGCTCTGCTCCTGCTATGACCGGTCTCGGCGACGCCGAAAACGTTTAACGCGACACACTCCATAAGGAATAGACAGGGCGACGAAGCAGCTGGGTCCAGAGTGAGTCACAAACCCGATACCAAGACGCTCAAGGCGCTCAACAACGACATCACCGACGAGTTTCGCGCCAATGCCGGCAAGGTCGGCGGGCGATTCGCGGGCAACGAGCTGTTACTGCTCACTACGACGGGCGCGAAGTCCGGCGAGCCGCGCGTCACGCCGCTGGTGGCCTTCCGCATCGAAGCCAGGCTGCTGATAGTCGCGGGTTATGGTGGCGCCGACGTCAACCCGGCGTGGGTGCACAACCTGCGGGCCAACCCGCGGGCGCGCGTTGAAGTCGCCACCGACTCGTTCGACGTCGTCGCGCACGAGCTCGACGCGTCCGAACGTGAGGCGATCATCCCCAAACTCAACGCGACCGTACCCGCGTTCGCGTTCTCGAACTACCAGTCAAAGACCACCCGCGTAATCCCGATATTCGAGCTGCAGAAGGACGAGGCATGACCGACCGCAAGGAGCCTCGCCGTGGTCGCGCTGTCGGCGGTGGTAAACCGCGCGGCAGTTAGGCCGAGTTCAGGCGACCATCAGGCACGGTCAGCTGCCGAACGCCTTCGGCGTCGGGGCCCCCTCGGGGAGCACACCGGGGTACGGCAGCGCCAGCGCCTCACGCTGCGCGGCGAACAGCTTGTCGCAGGCGGCCAGCGCGACGTCGAGCAACTTGTCCAGCGTCGACCGCGGGAAGGTCGCGCCCTCGCCGGTCCCCTGAACTTCCACCAGGGTCCCGGTGTCGGTGGCGACGACGTTCATGTCGACCTCGGCGCGGGAGTCCTCCTCATACGGCAGGTCGACCCGGATGCGGCCGTCGACGACGCCGACGCTGACCGCGGCGATCGCGCAGGACAGCGGCCGCGGGTCCGACAGCTTCCCCGCCGCGGCGAGATAGGTCACCGCATCGGACAACGCGACGAAGGCGCCCGTGATGGCCGCGGTGCGGGTGCCACCGTCGGCCTGCAAGACGTCGCAGTCGACGGCGATGGTGTTCTCGCCGAGCGCCGCCAGGTCGATGCAGGCGCGCAGCGACCGCCCGATCAGCCGGCTGATCTCCTGGGTGCGCCCGGACAGGCGGCCCTTCACCGCCTCGCGGTCCGAACGGGTGTGGGTGGCCGACGGCAACATCGCGTACTCGGCGGTCAGCCAACCCAGGCCCGACCCCTTGCGCCACCGCGGCACGCCCTCGGTCACGCTCGCCGTGCACATGACCTTGGTGTGGCCGAATTCGATCAATACCGAACCGGCGGGGTGGTCGGTGAAACCGCGGGTGATGACCACGGGCCGAAGCTCGTCGTCAAGGCGGCCGTCTTCTCGTCTCGTCACCCGGCAAGCCTAAGCCAACCCTAACGCGCCGACTCAGACCCTCTCGGAGCGGCGGATATCGAACGTCTCGCCGCAGACCACCGCGTGCACGGGACCGTCGAACTCGGCCTTGGCCTCGCTGATCACATCCTCGCGCGAGGTCCACGGCGGGATGTGCGTCAGCAGCAGTTCGTGAACGCCGGCCTCGGCCGCGGCCCGGCCGGCCTCGGTGCCCGACAGGTGCAGCGCGGGCGGCCGGTCCGGCGCGTGCGTCCACGAGGCCTCGCACAGAAAAACGTCGGCGCCGCGGGCCAGCTCGACAAGCTGATCGCAGCTGCCGGTGTCGCCGCTGTACACGAACGAGGCGCCGGAGGGGTCGGTGATCTTCAGGCCGTAGGACTCCGTCGGATGGGCCACCACCCGCGGCGTCACCGTCAGCGCCCCGATGGTGACCGGCTCGCCGTCGACCCAATGGCGAACGTCGAAAATGTCCGAGCAGTCGTCGATCTCACCGCCATAGGGTGACGACGCCGCGCCCAGCCGCGACCAGGTGTCGCCCGGACCGTAGAGCAACGCCTTGCCGAGCGGGCGCGTCGGGTGGTAGCGCCGCCACACGAAAAGGCCGGGCAAATCCAGACAATGGTCGGCGTGCAAATGGGACAACAACACGTGCACGGAACCGGGATCGGCATAGCGCTGCAGCGCGCCAAGAACGCCCCCGCCAAAGTCGATGACCAACGGCGGAGTGTCCGGTGCCCGGAGCAGATAACCCGACGCGGGCGAGTCCGGACCCACCACGCTGCCCGAGCAGCCGAGCACGGTTATTCGCACGGACACTACTGTGCCATGCCCGATAGGACCGTGACGAAAACATGGCCGCATTGGTGTGACGAGAATCTCGTCCGCAGGTCAATCAATGTGCACCTGCGCAACGGGCTGGACGCCGGTGACGGCCGGACCGAGGAAGCGCGCCGCCAAAGCGGTGAATGCTTCGGGGTCGCCGGTGGCTTCGAAGACCCGCGTCGCGGGCGCTGCGTCGTGCGGGCGAAGCAAGTCCCGCTCGGTCAGCACGCGCAGCACTTCCTTGGCCGTCTCCTCGGCGCTGGAGACCAGCGTCACGTTGTCACCCATCGCCAATTGGATGAGTCCGGACAGCAGTGGATAGTGCGTGCAGCCGAGCACCAGCGTGTCGACCTGCGCGCGCTGCAGCGGCTCCAGATAGCCCTCGGCCAAACCGAGCACCTGACGGCCGCTGGTCACCCCGCGCTCCACGAAATCGACGAAGCGCGGGCACGCCACCGCGGTGATCTCGGTGTCACGGGCGGCGGCGAACGCGTCCTGATAGGCGTGCGAGTTGATGGTGGCCTGGGTGCCGATGACGCCGATGCGCCCGCTGCGGGTGGTGGCGACCGCGCGGCGCACCGCGGGCAGGATCACCTCGACGACGGGAACGTCGTAGCGTTCGCGGGCGTCGCGCAGGCACGCGGCCGACGCCGTGTTGCAGGCGATGACCAACGCCTTGACGCCGCGGCCGACGAGGTCGTCCCCGATGGCCAACGCGTGCGCGCGGACCTCGGGGATGGTCAGCGGCCCGTACGGACCGTGGCCCGTGTCGCCGACGTAGACGATGTCTTCGTCCGGCAGCTGGTCGATGATCGCGCGCGCGACGGTGAGTCCCCCGACACCGGAGTCGAAGACGCCGATGGGTGCCAGTGCCGAGCTCATGTCTTGGGCCGCGGCACGGTGGTGCCGGCTTTCCTGGACGTCCGGCCCTTACGTTCCGGGGCGGACAACCAATAGGCGGCCAGGATGCCGGCGATCGCTCCGCACAGGTGGCCCTGCCACGACACGCCCCCGCACCTGCCGAGCACCGGCATGGCCCCGAGCAGTACGCCGCCGTAGGCGAACATGACGACCAGCCCGATGATGATGTCGCGCATCCGGCGCACGAAGATCCCGAACACCAATAAGAAGGCCAGCCAGCCGAAGATCAAACCGGAGGCACCGATGTGGTCGGTGGGGCCGCAGCCGCTGCCGACGTCGCCGATGAGCCAGGTGCCGAAGCCACCGAGGATCCACACGATGGCGGTCGCCCAGACGAATCTGGACAGGCCGGCCAGCGTCATCAAAAATCCCAGGACCAGCAGCGGCACGGTGTTGGCCATCAGGTGCTGCCAGCTCGCGTGCAACACCGGGGCGAAGACGATGCCCCACAGGCCGTCGGCCTCCAGTGGGCGAATGCCGTTGGCGTCCAGCGAATGGCGGGTCAACTGGTCGATCAGCTCGACGAGGTAGAGCAGCACCACGAAGGTGAGGATCGTGGCGGCGCCGGCCGTCGCGGTGGACCGCTTCTTCGGCTGGGCTGCAGGCGCGCCGGGGCGTCCGGTGGGAGTCCTCTTACCCATGGCTGCCTTTCCAGCGTGTTTCCAGCATCGTCAAGGCTACCGGCGCCGCGGCCGGTCGCCTCTCATCGACCGAAAGCGCCGGGCAGCACGTCGCGATAGCTCGGTATGCCGGCGATCGATTCGGCGGCCAGCACGCCACCCAGCACCGCTTGGGCCAGGCAATCGGCGGCGGCGATGCCGACCTCGGTGGCCAGCCGGGTCTCCGGCGAGAAGGCGGCGGGCGCGTCCGTCGCGGGCGGCACCTCGACCGCCCCGGTGGCCAGTACGAACACGGTGTCACCGTCGACCGGGGTGTGCGCCGGCCGGATGCTGCGGGCCAGGCCGTCGTGCGCGGCGATCGCCACCCGCCGGCACGCCGCCGCGCTCAGGGCGGCGTCGGTGGCCACCACCGCGATGACGGTGTTGAGCGGGTTGTCCACCGGATCCGACGGGGACGCCAAACCGGCGAGCGCGTCGACCTGCTCGGCCGGCGGCGGCCGCAGCCCGAATTCCTGAATCAGGTCCGTCATCCACGGCAGGCCGGTGCTCCGGTCGACGACCTCGCCGGCGGAGTTCACCACGGCGACCGCCCCGACGGTCACACCGGACGGCAGCGCCTTCGACGCGGTCCCGACGCCGCCCTTGAGCGCCCCGGCGCGCGCGCCCACCCCGGCGCCGACGGTCCCGACGGTTAACTCTGCGTCGGTGGCGGCAGCACAGGCCGCGTAACCGAACTCCGCCGTAGGGCGGCACCGCCAACCCCCGACCGGCAGATCGAAGATCACCGCTGCCGGCACGATCGGGACCACACCGCCGTCCATCGCCACGCCGCGCTCGTGTTCTTCCAGGAAGCGCATGACGCCGTCGGCGGCGGCCAGGCCGAAGGCGCTGCCCCCGGCGAGCAGCACCGCGTCGACGAACCGCACGGTGTTGGCCGGATCCAGCAGGTCGGTCTCGCGGGTGCCGGGCGCACCGCCGCGGCAGTCGACGGCGCCGACGGTTCCCGGCGGGGTGAGTATGACGGTGACGCCGCAGGCCCAGCCGGCGCCCAGCGACGCGTCGGGGTCCAGTCGTTGGTAGTGGCCGACGCGGATGCCCCCGACGTCGGTGATGGCGTTCACCGGTCGCCCGACGCGGTCATCGGGACCCCATGAGCACCAGGACCAGGTACTCCTGCAGCACGGTCAGCCACTGGTAGACGTCGAAGTGCACGGCCAGCGGATGGTCGGCGGGCAGGCGCTCCGGGCCGTCGGGTCCCACCTCGAGCATGACTCCCAGCGTCAGCCGGATGTCGTTGACCGCTGCGATCCAGCAGTTCGCGTCGTCCTCGGTGAGCTCGAAGCGGCCGCCGTCGTCGGGAACCGTGCTCAGCAACCGCTGTGCGGCAACACGTTTGGCGTCGACGATGCCGGGCTCGTGCAGGCTGCGCAGGGCGGCGTTCAGGCTGTCCGCGGCCTCGGACGGCTCGGTGTCATCGTCGGGCCGATAGAAATCGGGCAGCAGCCGACGCAACGTTGGATCTTTCGGCGGTTCGGCGTTGCCCGTCTTGATCCCGGTGATCTCCTCGAGTTCGTCTGCCGGCGAAGCGGATTCGCGCTCGTCGAGCAGGCCGATCATCGCCGTGGCCAGATTCTTGAGCAGGGCGGCCTCGTGCGAGGCTAGTGACGACCGAAAACGGGGACCGTCAGCGGTCTCGACCCGCTTCCATTTGCGCACCGGGAATCGCCAGCGCCTCGACCGTCAGCGGTCCTGCTGCATCGTCGCCCACAGACCGGCGGCGTGCAGCTTGGACACATCGACTTCCATGGACTCCCGGCTGCCGGCGGACACCACGGCCTTGCCCTCGTTGTGCACCTGCAGCATCAGCTTGGTGGCGTGCGGCTCGCTGTAGCCGAACAGCTTCTGGAACACATAGGTCACGTAGGTCATCAAATTGACCGGGTCGTCCCAGACGATCGTGACCCACGGGCTCGCCGTGGCCTCTACCGGAGCGGACTCTCGTTGTCCTGTAGTGCCCGGCTTAGTGGGCGCTGACATAACAACCATGGCCTACACGATACCGAGGGTTGGACGACGTTTCCGAGACCCGAGGGCAGCCGATACCGTTATGGGATGAACGACCCGGTCGTTACTGGGCTGCTGACCGACAAGTACGAGTTGACGATGCTGGCGGCGGCGCTGCGCGACGGCAGCGCCGATCGACGGACCACCTTCGAGCTTTTCGCACGCCGGCTTCCCCAACGACGCCGTTACGGCGTGGTCGCCGGCACCGGCCGGCTGCTCGAGGCGCTGCCCCAGTTCACCTTCGACGACCAGGCGTGCCAGTCGCTGGGGCAGTTCCTCGACCCAGATACGTTGCGCTACTTGCGCGAATTTCGGTTCGGCGGCGACATCGACGGCTACGCCGAGGGCGAGCTGTACTTCCCCGGATCCCCGGTGCTGTCGGTGAGCGGGACGTTCGCCGAATGCGTGGTGCTCGAGACGCTGGCGCTGTCGATTTTCAATCACGACACCGCCGTCGCCTCGGCCGCGGCGCGGATGGTGAGCGCGGCCAGGGGACGTCCGCTCATCGAGATGGGGTCGCGGCGAACCCACGAGCAGGCGGCGGTCGCCGCGGCCCGCGCGGCCTACATCGCCGGCTTCGACGGCTCCTCGAACCTGGAGGCGCAGCGCTGCTACGGAATACCCGCCGAGGGCACCTCCGCGCACGCGTTCACCATGCTGCATGCGCGCGCCGACGCACCCACGGAATCGACCGAACTGGCGGCGTTTCGGGCACAGGTCGACGCGCTCGGCGTGGACACCACCCTGCTGGTGGACACCTATGACGTGACGACCGGGGTGGCCAATGCCGTCGCCGCCGCCGGTACGGGGCTCGGCGCGGTGCGCATCGACTCCGGCGAGCTGGGCGTGCTGGCCCGTCAGGTCCGCCGGCAGCTCGACGAGCTGGGCGCCACCCGGACCCGCATCGTGGTCTCCGGTGACCTCGACGAGTTCTCCATTGCGGCCCTGGCCGCCGAACCGGTGGACAGTTACGGCGTGGGCACGTCGCTGGTGACCGGCTCGGGCGCCCCGACCGCGAACATGGTCTACAAACTCGTCGAGGTGGACGGCATGCCGGTGCAAAAGCGCAGCAGCCACAAGGAATCTCACGGCGGACACAAGGAGGCG
>NZ_LZKV01000147.1:0-19165 GCF_001672995.1 Mycobacterium sp. 1482292.6
CGCACTGCAGGCCATCGAGCGACACCGCATCACCGTGCTGCCCGGGCCGCCCACCATCTACCAAACCCTGCTCGACCACCCGGCGCGCAACGACTACGACCTGAGCTCGTTGCGGTTCGCGGTGACCGGCGCGGCGACCGTGCCCGTGGTGCTGGTCGAGCGCATGCAGTCCGAACTGGACATCGACATCGTGCTGACCGCCTACGGGCTGACCGAGGCCAACGGCATGGGCACGATGTGCCGCGCCGACGATGACGCGGTCACCGTGGCCACCACCTGCGGCCGCCCGTTCGCCGACTTCGAATTGCGCATCGACGCCGAGGCCCCCGGGGAGTCGGGCGAGGTGTTGCTGCGCGGGCCGAACGTGATGCTGGGCTACCTGGAAGACCCCGAGGCCACCGCGGCCGCCATCGACGCCGACGGCTGGCTGCACACCGGTGACATCGGCGCCGTCGACGCGGCCGGCAACCTGCGCATCACCGATCGCCTGAAAGACATGTACATCTGCGGTGGATTCAACGTCTACCCCGCCGAGGTCGAGCAGGTGCTGGCCCGGATGGACGGCGTGGCCGACGCCGCGGTGATCGGAGTTCCCGACGAGCGGCTCGGCGAGGTGGGCCGGGCATACCTGGTGACCCGGCCCGGCGCCCAACTCGACGAGCAATCCGTGATCGCTTACACCCGTGAACATCTGGCGAACTTCAAGGCACCGCGGTCGGTGCGGTTCGTCGACGCGTTGCCGCGCAATGCCGGCGGCAAGGTGGTCAAACCACAACTGCGAGAGCTGGACTGATGGATCTGGATCTAGACGAAGACACCCTGGCCTTCCAGGCCGAGGTCCGGGAATTCCTGTCGGCCAACGCCGAAAACATCCCGACCAAGTCATACGACAACGCCGAAGGCTTTGACCAGCACCGGAAATGGGACCGGGTGCTGTTCGACGCCGGCCTGTCGGTGATCACCTGGCCGAAAAAGTACGGCGGCCGCGACGCGCCGCTGCTGCACTGGGTGGTGTTCGAGGAGGAGTACTTCCGGGCCGGCGCGCCGGGCCGCGCCAGCGCCAACGGCACCTCGATGCTGGCGCCGACGCTGTTCGCGCACGGCACCGAAGAACAGCGCGACCGGATCCTGCCGAAAATGGCTAGCGGAGAAGAGATCTGGGCCCAGGCGTGGTCGGAGCCCGAGTCCGGCAGCGACCTGGCGTCGCTGCGATCCACCGCCACCCAGACCAACGGCGGTTGGCTGCTCAACGGGCAGAAGATCTGGAGCTCGCGAGCCCCGTTCGCCGAGCGGGGCTTCGGGCTGTTCCGGTCAGACCCGGGAGCCGAGCGGCACAACGGGCTGACGTACTTCATGTTCGACCTGAAGGCCAAGGGGGTCACGGTGCGCCCCATCGTCCAGCTGGGCGGCGACACCGGGTTCGGCGAGATCTTCCTCGACGACGTCTTCGTGCCCGACGAGGACGTGATCGGCACCCCGCACGAGGGCTGGCGGGCGGCCATGAGCACGTCGAGCAACGAGCGCGGCATGTCACTGCGCAGCCCGGCCCGCTTCCTGGCCACCGCCGAGCGGCTGGTGCGGCTGTGGCAGGACAGCGGCTCACCCGAGGCGTTCGCCGACCGGGTGGCCGACGGCTGGATCAAGGCGCAGGCCTACCGGCTGCAGACCTTCGGCACGGTGACCCGGTTGGGCCTCGGCGGGGAGCTGGGCGCCGAATCGTCGGTGACCAAGGTGTTCTGGTCCGACCTCGACGTCGAACTGCACCAGACCGCGCTGGACCTGCTGGCCGCCGACGGGGAACTGACCAGCCGGTGGACCGAGGGCTTGCTGTTTGCGCTGGGCGGCCCGATCTACGCCGGCACCAACGAGATTCAGCGCAACATCATCTCCGAGCGGTTGCTGGGCCTGCCGCGCGAAAAGTCCGGGGGCAAGAAGTGAAATTTGCGCTAGACGAACAGCAGCGCGACTTCGCGGCCAGCATCGACGCCGCGCTGGGCGCGGCGGATCTGCCCGGCGCGGTGCGCGCGTGGGCGGCGGGCGACACCGCACCGGGCCGCAAGGTGTGGGAGCAGTTGGCCACCCTGGGCGTCACCGCGCTGGCCGTGCCGGAGAAATTCGACGGGATCGAGGCCGACCCCGTCGACCTCGTCGTCGCCGTCGAGCGCCTGGGCCGCTGGTGCGTGCCGGGGCCGGTCGCCGAATCCATCGCCGTGGCACCGGTTTTGCTCGCCTCGGGCGATCGGGCCGAGCGATGCGCCGAACTGGCCTCCGGTGAGCTGATCGCCACCGTCGCCCTGCCGCCGCAGACGCCGCGCGCGGTGGACGCCGACGTGGCCGGGCTGGTGCTGCTGGCCGGCGAGAACGGCGTCACCGAGGCAACACCAGGCGACGCCCACGAGTCCGTCGACCCCAGCCGAAAGCTCTTCGACGTGACCGCGACCGGGCCGTCGTGGCAGGCGGATGTCAAGCGCGCCTACCAGTTCGGCGCGCTGGCCACCGCGGCCCAGCTGATCGGTGCGGCCGAGGCGCTGCGCGACGGCGCGGTCGACTACGCCAAGCAGCGCACCCAGTTCGGCCGGGTGATCGGCTCGTATCAGGCGATCAAGCACAAGCTCGCCGACGTGCACATCGCCATCGAGCTGGCCCGTCCGCTGGTGTATGGCGCGGCGCTGACGCTGGACCCCCGCGACGTCAGCGCGGCCAAGGCGGCGGCGTCCGAGGCGGGGCTGTTGGCGGCGCGGTCGGCGCTGCAAACCCACGGTGCGATCGGCTTCACCCAGGAGCACGACCTGTCGCTGTTGCTGCTGCGGGTGCAGGCGCTGCGGTCGGCGTGGGGCACCCCGGAGCAGCACCGGCGCCGAGTGCTGGAGGCGCTATGACCACAACAGAAGAACGCGAACTCCTCCGCGAGACCGTCGCCGCCCTGGTGGCCAAGCACGCCGGCCCGGCGGCCGTGCGCGCGGCCATGGAGTCCGAGAAGGGCTACGACGAGTCGCTCTGGCAGCTGCTGTGCGAGCAGGTCGGCGCGGCGGCACTGGTGATTCCCGAGGAGCTGGGCGGCGCGGGCGGCGAACTGGCCGATGCCGCAACGGTTTTACAGGAGCTGGGCCGCGCGCTGGTGCCCTCCCCGCTGCTCGGCACCACGCTGGCCGAGCTGGCGCTGCTGAGCGCGGCCGAACCGGACGTCACGACGCTGGAGGGCCTCGCCGAGGGCGCCGCGATCGGCGCGCTGGTGTTCGACGCCGACTACGTGGTCAACGGTGATATCGCCGACGTCGTGGTCGCCGTCGAGGACGGCCGGCTGAACAGGTGGACCCGGTTCGGCGCCGAGCCCGTCACCACCATGGACCCGACCCGGCGCCTGGCGCGGCTCACGGCCGAGGAGACCGAGCCGATCGGCACCGACCCCGGCCTGGCGGACACGGCGGCCATCCTGCTGGCCGCCGAGCAGATCGGTGCCGCGCAGCGCTGTTTGGAGCTGACGGTCGAATATGCCAAGGACCGAGTGCAATTCGGCCGGCCGATCGGCAGCTTCCAGGCGCTCAAGCACCGGATGGCCGATCTGTATGTCACCGTCTCCGCCGCCAAGGCCGTCGTCGCCGACGCCTGCGATGCCCCCAGTCCCACCAACGCCGCCACCGCCCGCCTTGCCGCCACCGAGGCGCTGAACGTCGTGGCCGCCGAGGGGATCCAGCTGCACGGCGGCATCGCGATCACCTGGGAACACGACATGCACCTGTACTTCAAGCGCGCCCACGGCAGCGCGCATCTGCTGGATTCGCCGCAACAACTGCTTAAGCGGCTGGAATCCGAGGTACTCCAGACGCCGTGACCGACCGTGTCTCGCTGCGCGCCGGCATCCCACCGTTCTATGTGATGGATGTGTGGCTGGCGGCCGCGGAACGCCAGCGCAGCCACGGCGACCTGGTCAACCTGTCGGCGGGCCAGCCCAGCGTGGGTGCGCCCGAGCCGGTGCGAGCGGCCGCGGCGGCCGCCGTGCATTCCAACGAGCTCGGTTACTCGGTGTCGTTGGGCACCCCGGAACTGCGCGCCGCGATCGCCGCCGACTACCAGCGCCAGCACGGGCTCGACGTCGAACCGGATGCGGTGGTGATCACCACCGGCTCCTCCGGCGGCTTCCTGCTCACCTTCCTGGCCTGCTTCGACGTCGGCGATCGGGTGGCGCTGGCCAGCCCCGGTTACCCGTGTTACCGAAACATCCTGTCCGCCTTGGGTTGTGAGGTGGTGGAGATTCCCTGCGGGCCGCAGACCCGCTTCCAGCCGACCGCGCGGATGCTGGCCGAACTCGACCCGCCGGTGCAGGGCGTCATCGTGGCGAGCCCCGCCAACCCGACGGGCACCGTCATCGACCCGGCGGAGCTGGCCGCCATCGCCTCCTGGTGCGATGCATCGGGAGCGCGACTGATCAGCGACGAGGTGTACCACGGCCTGGTCTACGACGGTGCGCCACAGACCAGCTGCGCGTGGCAGACATCCCGAAACGCCGTGGTGGTCAACAGCTTTTCGAAGTACTACGCGATGACGGGCTGGCGGCTGGGCTGGCTGCTGGTGCCGGCCGAGCTGCGCCGCGCGGTGGATTGTTTGACCGGCAATTTCACCATCTGCCCGCCCGTGCTGTCGCAACTCGCCGCGGTGGCGGCCTTCACCCCGGAGGCGACGGCCGAAGCCGACGGTCACCTGCACCACTACGCGACCAACCGCTCGCTGGTGCTCGACGGGCTGCGCAGCATCGGCATCGAGCGGTTGGCCCCCACCGACGGCGCCTTCTACGTCTACGCCGACGTTTCGGAATTCACCGACAACTCGATCGAGTTCTGTTCAAAGCTGTTGGCGCAGACCGGTGTTGCGATCGCACCGGGCATCGACTTCGACACCGCGCGCGGGAATTCGTTCGTGCGGCTGTCGTTCGCGGGCCCGACCCGCGATATCGAGGAAGCGGTGCGACGCCTCGGCCCCTGGCTCGCGGCGCGCTAGCGAAACCGCACGAGGCGCCTAGGCGTCGAGCACCTGCGCGATGCGCGCCTCGAGCGCACCCGCCTCGCCGATGCCCGCCACGTCGATGCCGAACCGCTCACCGAGCACCTCGACGACCGCCGCCGCGTCCTCGAGGCGGATCTTCTCGCTGCCGTCGGCGCGGTGAATCGTCAGGTTCCGGCCGGCCAGGTTGTAGCGGGCGTCGTCGGTGGTCAACGCGACCATCAGGCTGGTCACGAAATGCGACGACGGATGCGTGGAGACGTACCAGCTGCCCACCCGCAGATCGATCTGGGGCACGCTCTGGGTGCCGAAGACGTACAGCGGTTGCCACTCGTCGCGGACCTGCGCTTGCAGCACCAGGCCGTCGCCGCGGTCGTTGAGCCGATACGGCTCGTGCGTGGTCTGCTGGGCGTTGCCGGTCTGCAAACGGATGGGAGACGTCAGCGTCTGGCCACCAAAGCCGACGTCGACCAAAAACGAACCCCGCGAGCCCGGGAACGTCACCGCCAGCGCGGTGTGCGTCTGGGCGCCCAGCGGCGTCTCGGGCGGCTGCATCCAGACCACCCGGCCGGCCAACCGCCGCACCCGGAAACCGATTTCGGCAAGCGCGTAGCCCATCAGGCCGTTCTGCTCGTAGCAGTAGCCCCCACGGCGCCGGCGGACCAGCTTGTCGGTGAGGGCTTCCGGGCCAAGGTCGTCGACCGGCACGCCCATCAGCGGATCGAGGTTCTCGAACGGGATCGAGCCGGTGTGGGCGGTCATCAGCGCCTGTAGCACCTCGAGGCTCGGCTCGGCCGGACCGTCGTAGTTGATGCGGTCGAAGTACCCGTTCAGGTCCAGCGTCATGACTCCATTCTCCGGCCCCGCGGAGGCGCCCGAGCCGCGGGTGTCGACTTGGGTTGTTTCGTTCCTGTCGAATACGGCAACCCGGCGAACGGGGCCTTAGCGCTTCGGTATATCGACAACGGAGTCCATCATGAATACCAGCAACACCGTCTGGATCGTCATCGCCGCAGTTGTGGCGGTCCTCGTGATCGTCGCCCTGGCCATCGCCGCCCGCAGAGCCACCAGGCGCCGCCGCGAGCGGGAGGCCGAACAGATCCGCGAAAAAGCCAACTTGGAGAGCGCCAAGGTCGAGCGCCGCGAGGCGCTGGCCGCCGAGACGGCCGCGAAAGCCCGTGCCGCGCAGGCCGAAGCCGAGGCCAAGGCCGCCGAAGCCGCCCGCCTGCATGATCGGGCGTCAACCCATCAGACGGAAGCGGCGTCCTCGCGCGAACAGCTCGACGAGCAGTTCAAGCGTGCCGACAACCTCGACCCGAAGGTGAAGGCCGACAAGGACAGGGATGCCGCGGCCGGCGAGAACGCCGCCGGACGCGACCCCGCGTGGAGCCAGGAGCAGCCGATAGCGGACAACTCCCCCACGGTCGACATGTCCGCCGACCGCCGCGACCGGTAGGGCGCCGCTACAGCCAGGTGTCCCGCTACAGCCAGGTGTCCTGGGTGGTGGTCGTCAAAAACGCTTCCAGGTCGTCGCGCCACTGGGCGGGCGTCGTCTTGTCCGGTTCGATGCCGGTGTATTCACCGCGATAGAACAGCAGCGGCCGCGGCTTGATCTTGGGCGCCTCCGAAAGCGACTGCACCGCACCGAATACCACGAAGTGATCGCCCCCGTCGTGCGCGGAGGCCACCGTGCAGTCGATGTAGGCCAGCGAACCGTCGATGATCGGCGAACCGAGTTCGGAAGGGTGCCAGTCGATCCCGGCGAACTTATCGGGCTCCTTGGAGCCGAAGCGGGCCGAGACGTGCTTCTGCTGCTCGGTCAACATGTTGACGCAGAACCGGCCGCTGGCCTCGATCGCCTGCCACGACCGCGACACCTTGGTGGGGCAGAACAACACCAGCGGCGGGTCCAGCGACAGCGCCGCAAACGACTGGCAGGCGAAACCGACCGGGACGTCGTCATGCACGGTGGTGATGATGGTGATCCCGGTGCAGAACTGGCCGAGCACGCTGCGGAACGTGCGCGGGTCGATCGGCGCGGCAGCCATGGCCTGAGAAACTAACCCTTGAATCCGACGCTGAAGTCGTGGCCCCACAGGCTGATCGCGGTGCTCTCCCGGGCGATCCAGTCGTCGTCGGCGACTTGTCTTCCCTCGCAACCGAATTCGATGTCGAACCCGCTGGGTGTCTTCATGTAGAAGGACAGCATCAGGTCGTTGACGTGGCGGCCCAGCGTCGCCGACATCGGCACCTTGCGGCGCAGGGCCCGGTCCAGGCACAGGCCGACGTCGTCGGCGTTCTCGACCTCGACCATCAGGTGCACGATGCCGCTGGGGGTCTGGCCGGGCATGAAGGCCAGGCTGTGGTGGCGCGGGTTGCAGCCCAGGAACCGCAGCCAGGCTGGGGGGCCGTCGGCGGGCCGGCCGACCACCTGAGGGGGCAGTCGCATCGAGTCACGCAGCTTGAAGTCCAGCACGTCGCGGTAGAAGTGCAGGGTCTCTGCGTCGTCGCGGGTGGTCAGCACCACGTGGCCCAGGCCCTGGTCCTCGGTGACGAACTTGTGCCCGTACGGGCTGACCACGCGGCGGTGTTCGAGCGCAGCGCCGTGGAAGACCTCCAGACAGTTGCCGGACGGGTCGGAGAACCGGATCATCTCGTCGACCCGGCGGTCGGCCAGTTCGGCGGCGGTGGCCTCCTTGTAGGGCGTGCCCTCGATGTCTAGCCGGTTCCGGATCTCTTGCAGCCCAGCGGCATTCGCGCATTCCCAGCCGGATTCGATGAGCCGGTCCTGCTCGCCGGGCACGATCACCAGCCGTGCCGGGAAGTCGTCCATCCGCAGATAGAGCGCGCCATCGGTGGCGCCCTTGCCCTCGACCATGCCGAGCACCTTCAGGCCGTAGTCGCGCCAGGCCGCCATGTCGGTGGCCTCGATACGCAGATAGCCCAGAGAGCGGATGCTCATCGCGCACCTCCCAGGAAATCGATGGTGAGCTTGTTGAACTCGTCGAACTTCTCCACCTGTGCCCAGTGCCCACATTGCCCGAAAACGTGAAGCTGTGCACGCGGAATGGTTTTCAGTGCGACCAGCGCGCCGTCCAGCGGGTTGACCCGGTCCTCGCGGCCCCAGATCAGCAGCACCGGCTGGCGTAGCCGGTGCACCTCGCGCCACATCATGCCCAGCTCGAAATCGGCTCCGGCGAAAGACATTCCCATTGCCCGCGTCGCGGTCAGCGATTCGGGTGTGCGGGCCAATTCGAAGCGCTGGTCGATCAATTCGTCGGTGATCAGCTTCTGGTCGTAGACCATCACCCGCAGAAACGCCTCGAGGTTTTCGCGGGTGGGCTCGGCGGAGAACTTGCCGAGCCGTTTGACGCCCTCCGTCGGGTCGGGCGCGAACAGGTTCACGCTGACCCCGCCGGGCCCCATCAGCACCAGCTTGCCGGCCCGGTCCGGGTAATCCAGCGCGAAGCGGACCGCGGTGCCACCGCCCAGCGAATTCCCAACCAGCGGAACGCGTCCCAGACCCAGCTGGTCGAACAGGCCCTTGAGCGCCCGTGCCGCGTAGTGGTTGAACTGCCCGTGCTCGGCGCGCTTGTCGGAGTGGCCGTAGCCCGGCTGGTCGACGGCCAGCACGTGAAACCGCTCGGCCAGCACCGGGATGTTGCGGGAGAAGTTCGTCCAACTCGCCGCGCCCGGTCCGCCGCCGTGCAGCAGCACCACGGTCTGGTCGTTGCCGACCCCGGCTTCGTGGTAGTGCAGCTTCAGCGGGCCGTCGACGTCCACCTCGGCGAAGCGCGAGGTCGATTCGAAGGTTATTTCTTCGGTTGTCGAGGTGCCGGTCATTCGGCGCCGCTCCTCCTCATCGCTTCGCTCTGCATCGTCGCCGGCGCTAGACCATGGTGTCGCCGGGCGGCAACCCGAACTCGTTGTTCCCGAAGATCTGGTAGGCCCGCTCCGGGTCGTTGGCCGCGTGCACCCGGCCGGCGTGCGCATCGCGCCAGAACCGTTGCACCGGTTGGTCATTGCCCAAGGCCGTGGCACCGGACGCCTCGAACAACCGGTCGATGGAGGCGATCGCCCGGCCGGTGGCGCGCACCTGGTCGCGGCGCGCGCGGGCGCGCAGGTCGAACGGGATCTCCTTGCCGGCGGACAGCAGGGCGTACTCGTCGGCGACGTTGCCGCTCAACTGACGCCAGGCCGCGTCGATGTCGCTGGCCGCCTCGGCGATGCGGACCTTGGCGAACGGGTCGTCCTTGGCCTTCTCGCCGGCGAACGCCGCCCGCACCCGCTTGCCCTGATGCTCGACGTGCGCGTCGTACGCGCCGTAGGCCATCCCGACGATCGGCGCCGAAATGGTTGTGGGATGCATTGTGCCCCAAGGCATCTTGTACACCGGCGCGGTGTTGGTCTCATACCCGCCCGCGGTGCCGTCGTTCATGGCCTTGTAGGACAGGAACCGGTGGCGCGGCACGAAGACGTCCTTGACGACGACGGTGTTGCTGCCGGTGCCCCGCAGGCCCACGACGTGCCACACATCGTCGATGCGGTACTCGCTGCGCGGGATCAGGAAGCTGCCGAAGTCCACCGGACGGCCGTCCTTGATCACCGGACCGCCGAGGAACGCCCACGTGGCGTGGTCACAGCCCGAGGACCAGTTCCATGAGCCGTTGACCAGGTAACCGCCATCGGTCACCACGCCGGCACCCATCGGGGCATACGACGACGACACCCGGGTCTTGGGGTCCTCGCCCCAGACCTCCTCCTGGGCCTGCTGGTCGAACAGCGCAAGGTGCCAGTTGTGCACGCCGATGATCGAGCTCACCCAGCCGGTGGAGCCACACGCGCTGGCCAGCCGCCGCACCGCCTCGTAGAACAGCGTCGGGTCGCACTGCAAACCGCCCCACTGCTCGGGCTGCAACAGGGTGAAGAAGCCCACATCCTGAAGATCCTGAACGGTCTCGTCGGGCAGCCGCCGCAGGTCCTCCGTCGCCTGAGCGCGTTCGCGAATCTGCGGGAGCAGATCATCGATGCCAGCCAAAACCGACTGCGCATCACGCTGTTGAATGGACGTCACTTACGTTTGCCTCCTGCGCCAGACTTACTCAGCGGACTTACACCAGAGACTAGAACACGTTCCGATTTGTGTCGAGCAGGGTATTCCTGCGGCTGGTAGCGATACGAATCCGCTTTTCTGTAACATGTTCTAGTTGCCCGTGGCGATCGCAAGAGCGGCGGAGCCGGTCGCAGCGGGTCGACACGTTTTGCCACGAAAGGAAGGGACGGGCCTTGACCGAGGCGATTCCCGACGAGCCACTCGGTGACCACGTCCTCGAACTGCAGGTCGCCGAGGTCATCGCCGAGACCGACGACGCGCGGTCGCTGGTGTTCGCGGTACCCGACGACGCGGGCGACCCCGACATCCCGCCCGAGCGGTTACGGTACGCGCCGGGCCAGTTCCTGACGCTGCGCGTTCCCAGCGAGCGCACCGGCTCGGTGGCCCGCTGCTATTCGCTGTGCAGCTCGCCGTTCACCGACGACGCGCTCACGGTCACCGTCAAACGCACCGCGGACGGCTACGCGTCCAACTGGCTGTGCGACCACGCGCACAAGGGCATGCGCATCCACGTGCTGGCCCCGTCGGGCACCTTCGTGCCCAAGACGCTGGGCGACGACTTCCTGCTGATGGCCGCGGGCAGCGGCATCACCCCGATCATGTCCATCTGCAAGTCCGCACTGGCCGAGGGCAGCGGGCAGGTGACGCTGGTCTACGCCAACCGCGACGAGCGCTCGGTGATCTTCTCCGACGCGCTGCGCGAGCTGGCGGCCAAATACCCCGACCGGCTCACGGTGCTGCACTGGCTGGAATCGCTGCAGGGCCTGCCCAGCGTGGCCGCGCTGGCCAAGTTGGCCGCGCCCTACACGGATCGGCCCGTGTACATCTGCGGCCCGGGCGCCTTCATGGACTCGGCGAGACAAGCGCTGGAAACGCTGAAAGTGCCTGCGGCGCAGATACATATCGAGGTGTTCAAGTCGCTGGACTCCGACCCGTTCGCGGCGGTGACGATCGAGGACACCCCCGAGGGCGACGAGCCGCCGGCGACCGCGGTGGTGGAGCTGGACGGCGAAACCCACACCGTGTCCTGGCCGCGCAACGCCAAGCTGCTCGACGTCCTGCTGGCCAAGGGCCTCGACGCCCCCTTCTCCTGCCGCGAGGGTCACTGCGGCGCGTGCGCGTGCACGCTGCGCAAGGGCAACGTGAGCATGGAGGTCAACGACGTGCTCGAGCAGCAGGATCTGGACGAAGGCCTGATTCTGGCCTGTCAATCTCACCCGGAATCTGATTCGGTAGAAGTCACCTACGACGAGTAGCCGCGGGGCTAAGTTCACCGTTGGGATCACCGGGAAAGGGAGCATCGATGAGGCGGCTGGTATCGGGATTCGCAGTCGTCGCAGTGCTGCCGATGCTTGCACCCGCCCCGGTGTGCGCGGCGGCCAGCAACACCGCCACCACGCTGTTCCCGCTGGACGGGCCCAACCAGCTGGAGACGCGGGCCGTGCTGAATTGCTTCAAGGCCGACGGCCACTGCGACTTCACCGCCGGGGCGGACATGCTGACGCCCGACGGCGTGACCGGCTTCCCGCCCGGCCTGTGGGCCCGGCAGACCACCGAGATCCGGTCGTCGAACCGGCTGGCCTACCTCGACGCCCACGCCACCGGCCAGTACGAGCGGGTGATGAAGTCCATGGGTTCCGACGAGATCACCACCATCTACATGGGCGAGGGCCCGCCGGAGAAGTACCAGACGAACGGGCGCATCGACTCCACCGATTGGCAGACGGGCCAACCCAAGACCGACAACAACGTCATCGCCTGCACCCACATTCAGGTGGTCTACTCCGGGGTCAACATCACCTCACCGAGCACCTGCGCGCAGACCACGTTCTCCTGACCTATTCGGGGTAGTCGCCGGTCTCGAGATCGTCGAGCAGGCTTGGACCAGTGGGCTTCCAGCCCAATCGCTGGCGGGTCAGTGCGCTCGACGAGGGCTGGTCGATAGCGAACATGGTGCCGAGCGGCCCGAAGACCGCGTCGGGGACGGACTCGACGGGCACGCCGACCCGGCGACCGATCACCTCGGCGATCGCCCGCATCGGGTCGCCTTCGTCGCCCACCGCGTGCAAAACCGAACCGGGCGCGCCCTTTTCGAGAGCGAGCCGGAACAAGGACGCGGCATCGTCGCGATGCACGGCAGGCCAGCGCTGGGTACCGTCACCGACGAAGGCCGACACGCCGCGCTGCCGTGCGGCCTGAATCAGGATGCTGCAGAAGCCGTACCGGCCACCGGCGTCGTGCACCGATCGCGGCAGCCGCACCACGGCCGATCGGACGCCTTGCTCGGCCAGGTCGATGACGGCCTGTCCGGTGCGTGCGCGTCCGGCCATCGGCCCCTCGGTGTTGAAGGGGTCGTCCTCGGTGCTCGTGCGGCCGGCGAGCGCCGGGGTGCCGCTGGCAACCACCAGCGGTTTACCTGTGTCGACGAGCGCGGTGCCGACCGCGGTGACTGCGCGAAATTCGTCGCCGATCGCGTCACCGATCATCCGGGTGAAGTCGTGGGAGAACGCCAGGTATACGACGCCGTCGGCGTCATCGGCCGCCTTCCGCATCAGATCGAGGTCGGTGACGTCGCCGCGCAGCGGCTCAGCGCCGAGCCCGCTGATGATCGCGGCCGCAGCGTCCGACCGGGCCAGGCCCACGACCTGATGGCCGGCGGCGATCAATTGTGCGACGACGGCCGAGCCGATTCCGCCGCTGGCGCCGGTGACGAATACGCGCACGAGTAACTCCTTCATCTGATGCGACTATTGTCCCATCACCCTACACCAGTGATGGGACAATGGTCGCATCACTAAAGTGGGGCCATGGCTCGCTGGGAACCCGACGCGCGCGCACGCCTGGTCGGCGCGGCGCTGGACCTGTTCAACGAGCGCGGCTACGACCAGACGACCGTCGCGGAGATCGCCGAGCGCGCTGGCCTGACGAAAAGCACGTTCTTCAGACACTTCCCGGACAAGCGGGACGTGCTGGCGGCCGGCCAGGACGCCATCGCCCAACTACTGCGCGAGGGCATCGCCGCTGCGCCCGCCGACGCGACGCCGCTGGCCGCGGTGTGCTCCGGCCTGAAGTCGGCAGCGGCGGCGTTCACGTCGTTCAACAAGGAGCTCGCCCCCAGGCTCAAGGCCGCGATCGCTGCCAGCGCCGAGCTTCAGGAACGCAACGCGCTCAAGCAGATCGGATTGGCGCTGGCGGTGGTCGAAGCGCTGCAATCCCGCGGCGTGCCCGAGCCGACCGCGGCCCTGGCCGCCGAGCTGGGTGCCTTGGCATTCAAAAAGGCCTACGCCCGTTGGGCCGAACCCGGCGAGGACCAGGATCTGGGCGCCATGGCATGCCAGGAGCTGGACGAATTGCGCTCTGCTGCAGCCGATCTCGGCTAGCGCGGCAGCCCCAGAAGTCGCTCCGCGGCGACGGTGAGCAGGATCTGCTCGGTGCCGCCGGCGATGGTCAGGCAGCGGGTGTTGAGGAAGTCGAACACCGCGCGGTCGCCGTCCGCCCGCCGATCGACCAGCCCGCCGCCCTCGGAGACATCCATGGTGAATTCGGCCAGGGCCTGGCGGTAGCGCACACCGATGAGCTTGCGCACGCTGGACTGCGCTCCCGGGTCCTGGCCGCCCACGGCCAGCTGGGCGATCCGCTGGTCCAGCAGCGCGCCGGTCTGCGCCGCGACGATCAACCGCCCCAACCGGTCTTGCTGCGCGGCGTCGAGGTCGAGCTCGGCCAGCAGCTCGAGCAGTTCCTCCATCGGGTTGCCCAGCGCCGTCCCGTTGGCCATCGCGACGCGCTCGTTGGCCAGCGTGGTGCGGGCCAGCCGCCAACCGTCGTTCACCTCGCCGACCACCAGCTCGTCGGGAACGAACACGTTGTCCAGGAACACTTCGTTGAACAACGAGTCGCCGGTGATCTCGCGCAGCGGGCGGATCTCGATACCCGGGGAGCTCATCTCCACCAAAAAGTAGGTGATGCCTTTGTGTTTCGGCGCGTCCGGATCCGTGCGGGCCAGGCACACGCCCCAGCGCGCCTTGTGCGCCGCCGACGTCCACACCTTCTGCCCGGTCAGGTTCCAGCCGCCCTCGGTCCGGACCGCCTTGGTGCGCAGCGACGCCAGGTCCGAGCCGGCTCCCGGCTCGGAAAACAGTTGACACCAAAGGAATTCGCCACGCGTGGTGCCGGGCACGAAGCGCTCGATCTGCTCGGGGGTGCCGTGCTCGAGGATGGTTGGCGCCGCCCACCAGCCGATCACCAGGTCGGGCCGGGCCACGCCGGCCGCCGCCAGCTCCTGGTCGATCAGCAGCTGCTCGGCGGGCCCCGCGCCACGGCCGTAGGGCGGCGGCCAGTGCGGCGCCTGCAGGCCCGCCTCGGCCAGCGCCGCCTGCCGCTTCTCCTCGGGCAGTTCGGCGATCTGGGCGACGGCGGCGGCGATCTCCGCCCGCTGGTCCTCGACCTCGCTGAGGTCGATACCCAGGCGGCGTCGCACCCCCGACTGGGTCAGCGCGGTGATGCGGCGTAGCCAGGCCTCCGCCCCGCCCAGGAACCGGCCGATGGCGTGCGCCCGGCGCAGGTACAGATGCGCGTCGTGCTCCCAGGTGCAGCCGATGCCGCCGAGGACCTGGATGCAGTCCTTGACGCTGGCCTTCACGGCGGCGATGCCGGTGCTCGCGGCCAGGGCCGCCGCGATGGAGAACTGGGCTTCGTCGCCCTCGGCGGCAGCCCGCGCGGCATCGGCGGCGGCCACCTCGGCCTGCTCGGCGCGGCACAGCATCTCGGCGCAGATGTGCTTGATGGCCTGGAAGCTGCCGATCGGCTTGCCGAACTGCTCGCGGACCTTGGCGTAGTCGACGGCGGTCTCCAGCGACCATCGGGTGATGCCGGCCGCCTCGGCCGCCAGCACGGTCGCGGCCAGCTCCTCGACGCGCTCGCGCTTGTCCGACACCACGGTGGCCGGCGCCGAGTCCAGCACCACCCGGGCCAGGGGCTGGGAGAAGTCGGTGGCCTGCAGGGGTTCGATCCGCACGCCCTCGCCGCCGGTGTCGATCAGCAGCCACTTGCCGTCGGCCGGCGCCAGCAGCACGGCGCCGTCGGCCACGCCCAGCGCGAACGGCACCGTGCCCGACGCCGTCGACGTTGCGCCGTCGAACTCGACGTCGCCTTCCAGCGCCAGCCCGGCAAAGCGCTCCCCGGAGGCGAGGGCGCCCAACAACTCGGGATCCGAGATCACCAACGTGGCCAGCGCGGTGGTGGCGACCGGCCCGGGGATCAGCGCCTTCGCCGCCTCCTCGACCATCGCGCACAGGTCTTCGATGCTGCCGTCCGCCCCGCCGAACTCCTCGGGGATCGCGACGCCGAAGATGCCCAGCTCGGCCAGCCGGGAGAACACCGGCCGCCAGGCGTCGGGCTTGCCCTGCTCCACGTCGCGGATCGCCGCGGTGCCGCCCGGCCCCGACGTCGAATTGCGGGCCCAGTCGCGCACCAGGGCCCGCGCGGCAAACTGCTCGTCGGTGACGGTCGCTACCACGTGAGAGACCTCCGCGTCCTTGACTCGGCGTGAGAGGGGCGTCGAAACCCCTGTCCTGATTGTGCGATCTGCCCGCCCAGCGGGTATGCCTCCGGCACGTGTTGGCACGCAACCCGCGCTCTTCGAGACTAGAACGTGTTCTAATAGTGCCAGTGATCGACCGTCAAGTCGAACGCCATTACAGCAGCACAGCGCTTGTCCGCGGCGGTATGGAGGTGGGAAATTCACACGCAGAATGCGTATCGTTTGCAAACGAACCGCCGGGAACAGGAGCAAACCGTCACATGCCAGCCAACGCAAATCCGAGCCGCGTATCTGACGCGCAGCCGCGCGAGGTTCTGAACGTGGCGGTACTGGCGGAGTCCGAACTGGGGTCGGAGGCGCAGCGGGAACGCCGCAAGCGCATCCTGGACGCCACCATGGCCATCGCCTCCAAGGGCGGTTACGAGGCAGTTCAGATGCGTGCGGTGGCCGATCGCGCCGACGTCGCGGTGGGGACGCTGTACCGGTATTTCCCGTCGAAGGTGCACCTGCTGGTGTCGGCGCTGGGCCGCGAGTTCAGCCGCATCGACGCCAAGACGGACCGCTCGGCGATGACCGGGGGCACGCCCTTTCAGCGGCTGAACTTCATGGTGGGCAAGCTCAACCGCGCAATGCAGCGCAACCCCCTGCTGACCGAGGCGATGACCCGGGCCTACGTGTTCGCCGACGCGTCGGCGGCCAGCGAGGTCGACCAGGTGGAGAAGCTCATCGATTCGATGTTCGCGCGGGCGATGGCCGACGGCGAACCGACCGAGGACCAGTACCACATCGCCCGGGTGATCTCCGACGTGTGGCTGTCGAACCTGCTGGCGTGGCTCACCCGGCGGGCCTCGGCCACCGACGTCAGCAAGCGGCTGGACCTGGCCGTGCGGCTGCTGATCGGCGACCAGGACTCGAAGTAGCCCGGCTCACGCCGGCGGGCCGGCGGTGCGGCCCCGGATGAGTTCGGTGTCCAACAGTTCGACGGCGGGCAGGCCCGAGCGCGGCGGCTTCAACAGCAGCTCCCCGGCCCGGCGGCCCTTCTGCAGGCTGGACTGCGACACCGTGGTCAGCCCGCGGTTGATGGCCTCGGGCACGCCGTCGAAGCCGGTGACGGTCATCTGCCCCGGCACGTAAATGCCGTGCGCGCGCAGGTAATCCATGGCCGACAGCGCCAGGATGTCGGCGGTGCACATGAGCGCGGTGATCCGCGGATTGGCCTCCAGCGCCGCCTTGGCGGCCGCGCCGCCCGATTCGGGCAGGTGCTCGTAGCTCTCCACCACGGTCAACGAATCGGGCTCCACGCCGGCGGCCGTCATCGCCTCCCACACGCCGACGATGCGCTCGCGTTGCACGTCGAACGCGGGTGAGCGGAGCCGGTCGGCGTCTACCAGGCCCTGGCGCCGGTCCCGGCCCAGCCGCATGGTCAGCAGCCCGATCTCGCGATGCCCCAGGCCCAGCACGTAGTCGGCGAGCTCACGCATCGCCGCGCGGTCGTCGATGCCCACCCGCGAGACGCCGGGCAGCCCCTTGGGCTGGTCGACCACAACTATCGGCAGCCGGCGCTGCAACACCACTTGCAGGTAGGGATCCTCGTCGCACACCGAATAGACCACGAAGCCATCCACGCCGGCCGAAAGCACCGCGGCCGTGCCGTCTTTGAGGCTGCGGCTGGGTCCGACGGCGACCAGCAGCAGCCCCTGCCCCAGCGCTTCGCAGGACTGGGCCACGCCGGTGACGAAGTCGCGTGCGGCGGGGTCGCTGAAGAAGTAGGGCAGCGGTTCGGCCATCACCAGACCGACCGCGCCCGCCTTGCGGGTCCGCAACGAACGCGCCACCGGGTCGGGGCCGGCGTAGCCCAGCCGCTTGGCCGTCGCGAGCACGCGCTCGCGCAGGTCCGGGGAGAGCTGATCGGGCCGGTTGAAGGCATTCGAGATCGTCGTGCGCGAAACGTTGAGCTCGTCCGCCAATGACGCCAGAGTCGCACGCCGGCGCGGTGTGGGACTCACGTTCGGTGAGGCTACAGCGGATCGGGGCCCGTGCGTACGTGCTTCAGCTTGCGGCTTTGTAATGGAAACGGTTTTCATTAGTATTGTGGATCGGCTGACTGGCCGGCGGGAGGAAATCGGACGTGCACATGGCACCGACGCGGCAACGAACGGCTAAGGCCAGGACCGCCGACGCGACGCGATGGCTGGCGGCCGCGCTGGCGGTGGCCGGCGGCGCGGTGCTCACCGGCTGTGTCGGTTCGGCGCATTCGCGCGCGCTCTCCGTCGTCGCCTCCACCGACGTGTGGGGCAGCGTGGCGCGCGCCGTCACCGGCCGCCACGTCGCCGTCAAATCCATTCTCAGCGGGGCGGACATCGACCCCCACTCTTATGAGGTCAGTCCCGCCGACGCCGCCGCGATCGCCGACGCCCCGCTGGTGGTCTTCAACGGCGGCGGGTACGACGGGTGGGTCGACGACGTGCTGGCCCGCCACCCGGACGCCAAGCCGGTCAACGCCTACTCGTTTCTGAACAACGACGGAGCACCCCGCAACGAGCACGTCTTCTACGACCTGGACGTCGCCAAAGCGGTGGCGAGCACCATCGCCGAGCGCCTCGCGACGATCGACGCGGGCAACGCCGCCGACTATCGGTCCAACGCCGTCGCGTTCGGCCGCGACGCCGACTCGATCGCCGGCGCCGAACACGCCATCGCGACCGCCTATCCCAACACCTCGGTGGTCGCGACCGAACCGGTCGCGTTCTACCTACTGAAGGCCACGGGCCTGGCGAACCGGACCCCGCCCGCGTTCGAGGCGGCCATCGAGAACGAGACCGATCCGGCACCGGCCGACATGGCGGTGGTCCTCGACCTGGTCAACCGTCGTCAGGTGTCGGCGGTGCTGGTCAACCCGCAGACCTCCACCACCGCGATCAACGGCCTGCGCGACGCCGCACGGCACGCGGGCGTCCCGGTCACCGACGTGTCCGAAACGCTGACCGAAGGCACGGAATACCTTGCCTGGCAACGCAATACGGTCAATCAGCTGCAGTCCGCGCTGCGGTCGAGCCGGACCGTACCGTCGTGAGCCTCGAACCGGCCATCGAGAACCCCGCGGAAACGGTTTCGCTGCGCGGGGCGCGGCTGTCCTTCGGCGACCGGGTGCTGTGGGACCACCTGGACCTGTCGGTGTCGCGCGGCGAATTCATCGCGGTGCTGGGCCCCAACGGCAGCGGCAAGACGTCGCTGCTCAAGGTGCTGTTGGGGCAGCTGCCGCTGAGCGCCGGTGTCGGGCTGGTGGACGGCAAGCCGATCACGTCGGGCAGCGGACGCATCGGCTATGTGCCCCAACACCATCCGATGGACGCCGACGTGATGCTGCGCGGGCGCGACCTGGTGCGGCTGGGCATCGACGGGCCGCGCTGGGGCGCCATCCCGCTGCGGTCGGCCGATCGGGCCCGCCGGCGCGCGGCCGTGCGCCAGGCGCTGCGCCAGGTCAACGGCGAACACCTGGCCGACGTCCGGGTGGG
>NZ_LZKV01000148.1:0-11115 GCF_001672995.1 Mycobacterium sp. 1482292.6
ATGACGCTATCGGCGGTGATTGACCGATCTCGATCATCGTCCGGCCCGGGGCCGGTTTCACGGGTAGTCGACTACTCCATTGGCGATGTCCTCCGGACCGGCTGGGACGTTCCGGCCTGGAGTGGTATCGATTCGGGGTATTGCCGACCTGCCGGGCGGACAACTGTCCCCCACATACGCAGTCGGAAGGTAACCGAATCATCCACGGCCACCGGCGCTTTCGTGGTGGGTGCCGCTACGCGCGGGTCCTCCTGCTGCGCGATCCTGACCTCACCGGGCTGGGTCATCCCCGACGTCCGCGACGCACCGGGCGCACATCGAGTAGTCGACTACCCGTGCACGCCCGCCAATCCGTCGTTAGCGTTCGGGTCGTCGTGCTCCGTGGATGGATCCGAAGGGAGGCTCATGGGGTCAGCGAACTTCGCCGCCGCCCTACGGAACCACCGGCCGCATGCCCGACGAACTGTTAGTGTCCACTGCAGCTACCAACGGCAGACCACGAGCGGGGGCGCCGTGCGCGCAGCACGCGACGACACCGGCGCGTTCCCTAGGAAATGGCGGCGCGCGACGCTTCATCGCTGCTGCGCGGCCATCAGGAACGCTGCGTCAGCCGGATCCGTCAAGTGGAGGCAACGATGATGCTCGTCGATCAACTGGCGCGAGTGGCAGAGCTGACCGACCGGTGGATCGGATGGTCCCGGCTTCCCAAACCGTTAGGGCTCGCGGTCCTCATCGGATTGCGTGAGCAGCTGCGTGCCCACAATCTCTTCGACACCGGCCGCGGACCCGACGACCGGCCCCCACCCGGCGTCGACATCACTTCCTGCCGCGACGCCCGCACGCCGGATGGGACCAACAACGACCTGCAATACCCGCTGATGGGATCGTTGGGCAGCCGGTTCGGTCGAAACGTCCCCACCGAATTGACCTATCCCGAGGGACCCGACCGCATCATGGAGCCCAATCCGCGCGTGATCAGCCGGCGACTGCTGACCCGCGACACGTTCAAACCCGCCACCACGCTGAACTTGTTGGCGGCCGCATGGATCCAGTTCGAGGTCCACGATTGGTTCAGCCACGGCACCGTCAATGCCGATCCCTGGAAGATCCCGATCGAGGGTGCTGACCCGTGGCCCGAGCCAACGATGACGATCAACCGGACACCACCGGACCCCAGCCCTGACGCGTCGGGGCCGCCCACGTTCGTCACGCAGGACACCCACTGGTGGGATGGGTCCCAAATCTACGGCAACACAAAGGGATTCGCGGAGGGTCTGCGCACCGGCGAGCTGGGGCAGGTCAGGATCGACGACGTCGGCCTGCATCCGGAAGAGCTTGAGACCTACCTCGATCCGCACGGGGCGGTCCGGGCCAACTTCTGGGTCGGATTGGCGCTGCTGCACTCGCTGTTCCTGCGCGAGCACAACACCATCTGTCGCGAGCTGCACCAGCACTATCCCGAGATGAGTGACCAGCAGCTGTACGACAAAGCGCGCCTCATCAACGCGGCACTGATGGCCAAGATCCACACGCTGGAGTGGACCCCGGCGATCATCGCCCACCCCACCACCGAGTCGGCCATGCGGGCCAACTGGTTCGGGGTGCTCGGGCAGCACTTCGAGGAGCGCTTCGGTCGCATCACCCCTAACGAGGTGCTACAGGGCATCCCCGGATCGCCCACCAACCACGACGGCGTGCCGTACTCGCTGACCGAGGAATTCGTCGCCGTCTACCGCATGCATCCGCTGATCCCCGACGACTACACGGTGCGCTCGCTGCGGGACGACGACGAGCTGGCGCGCTACCAACTGCCCGACTTGTCGGTGCCCAACGTTCGAGAGCGCCTGGCGCAGTGGCCGGCCGACGACCTCTTCTACTCGATGGGGGTGGCTCACCCGGGCGACATCACGTTGCACAACTTCCCGATCCATCTGCAGGACTTCCACCGGGTCAATGACATTCCGATCGACCTGGCCGCCGCGGACATCCTGCGGATCCGCGAGCGTGGGGTGCCGCGCTACAACGCCTTTCGACGAATGCTGCGACTCAAGCCTGCCGCCAGCTTCGAGGAGCTCACCGACAACCCGGAGTGGGCCGAGGAGCTTCGCGAGATCTACGGCGACGTCGAACGCGTTGACCTCATGATCGGCCTGTACGCCGAACCCAAGCCGGCCGGTTTCGGGTTCAGCGACACAGCCTTCCGGATTTTCATCCTGATGGCCTCGCGCCGGCTACGCAGCGACCGCTTTTTCACCACCGATTACACCCCGGCGACGTACACCGAGGCCGGCATGGCGTGGGTACGGACCAACTCGTTGCGCACCATACTGATCCGGCACTTCCCCGCCCTGGAGCCCACCCTGCGCTCGGTCGACAATCCGTTCGCCCCCTGGCCAACCACGCAAGCGCGGCCGTCGACGCGGATCTCCCCGCCACCCACCACCGGGCGCCGCTATCCGCCGCCGCCCGGCGCGCAGCCCACCTACGTCCCCTACAGCGACGCCCTCGAACGGCCGGGCGCCGAGGAGGATCGTGAGATCGACGCAATCGTCAAGTCCTTGCACGGCAACAACGAGTGGGCGTACAAGAAGTTTCATCACGGCCTACGCGACGCCCACGCCAAGACGCTGGCCGTGCTGCGCGGTGAGCTCACGGTCTACCCGGACCTGCCTCCCGAGTTGGCCCAGGGCCTATTCGCCGAGCCACGCAACTACCCGGTGATCACCCGGCTGTCCACCACCTCCGGGGTGATCCGAAGTGACCAGATCCGCGGGGTGCACGGCCTCGCGGTCAAGGTGCTCCTTGACGAACCCGGCGAGCGCATCCTGGCCGACGATGACGCCGCCACACAGGACTTTCTGCTGGTGACCCACCGGGAATTCCCCTTCGCCGATGTACGGGCATACCTGCGCGTCGGCATGCCGCTGGCGTGGGTGTTGGCTCGACTGTCCGATCCCGCGCTGTCGGCTGTGGGTGCGCTGCTCACGGGCGCCAGATCGGTGCTGGCCCAGGTGGGGGTGTCGCTGCCCAACGCCGTGGAGATCTTCATCGAACCCAACACCCACATCCTCGGGCAGAACTTTTATTCGTCGGCTCCCATCCGATGGGGTGATCATGTCGCCAAATTCGAGATCGTGCCGCTGTCGGAATCGGTGACGACGTTGGCAGGCCAGCCCCTGCCGGCGGATGCGGGCTACGACGCCTACCGCAATCAGGTGTTCGACTTCTTCGCCACGAACAGCGCCGAATTTGAGCTGCGGGCCCAACTGTGCACCGACCTGACCAGGATGCCCATCGAGGACGCCACCGTACCGTGGCCCGAAGAACTCAGCCCACACATCGGGGTCGCCAAACTCAGCTACCCGCAACAGAACCCGGACTCCCCCGACCGGCGACGGTTCGGCGACGACGTGCTGTCCTACAACTCGTGGCGCGGCCTGGCCGCGCATCGACCGCTGGGCCCCATCAACCGCCTCAAACTCAAGGTCTACGAAGCATCCAGCACCTTCCGCCATGAGAAGAACGAGGTCCCCCTCCTTGAGCCAACTATCGCCGACCTGCCCCGATAGCGGCGCCGGCCAGCTTCCCGCCTCCACCCGGGCCCACGCGGCGGAGGCGGTGAGCAGCGGGCGCAGCGTCAATTTGCGGTCCGCGGCCAGCTCCCTGGGCGACGGTGCGGATGCGGCCTTAGACTTTGCGTTCATGAGCAGCCAGTGGCAGTTGCTCGAACGCCCGCGGGAGCAGGCGACGATCCGCTGCGCGCTCACCGGCGACGGACAGCGTGGGGTCGTGCTCATCGGTCCCGCCGGCGTCGGTAAGACGACGCTCGCCCGCACCGTGGCCGCCACATTGCCGTCCGCAGTGCACTGGGCGGCGTGCACCGAGTCGTCCCAAACCATCCCGCTGGGCGCGTTCCTGCAGTGGGTGGGTACCTCGGGCGCGCGCGACCCGATCGCGTTGCTGGCCGCGGCGCGCGAAAATCTGTTGGCCGGCGCCGAGCCGGTGGTCGGCGTCGACGACGCGCATTTGCTCGATCAGCTCTCGGCCACACTGCTGCACCACATCGCCGCCGAACGCGCCGGGCGCATCGTGGCCACGGTCCGGAGCGGCGAAGCCGTACCCGATGCGGTCACCTCACTCTGGAAAGACGGCTACCTGCAGCGGTTCGACCTAGAGCCGCTGTCGAAGGACCAGAGCATCGCGTTGGTCGAATCGGTGCTGGGCGGCACGTTGGAAGGCCTGTCCGCCGATGTCATGTGGACGGCCTCCGGGGGCAATCCACTGTTCTTGCGGCACATGGTCGAAGGGGCGGTCGAAGCGCGCACCCTGACCGAGGTCGACGGTGTCTGGCAGCTGCGCGGGCCCACCGCCGTCTCGTCCGGCCTGGCCGAACTGCTGGAGAACCGACTTGATCGTGCCGGTGCCGATGCGCTGGGCGCGCTGAAATATCTCGCGTTGTGCGAGCCGCTGGACCTCGACGCGCTCGTCGAGTTGGCCGGTGAAGACGCCGTGGACGCCGCCGAGCTGCAGGGGCTCGTCCGCATTGTGCGCGACGGTCCCGTCCTCAACGCGCGCATCAGCCATCCGCTGTACGGGGATGTGGTGCGCAAGCGCACGGGTACCGCGTCTGCGCGACGGCTGCGCGGGCGCCTCGTGTCGGTGCTGTCCGGCCGCGAGATCACCTCTGCGGCCGACCGGATCCGCCTGGCACAACTGTCCGTCGACAGCGACCAGGTCGCCGATAACGGCCTGCTGGTCGCCGCCGCACGGGACGCTGTCTTTTTGGCCAACCTGCCGCTCGGGGAACGCTTGGCGCGCAGTGCAGTTGAGCACGGCGACGGGCTTCGCGCCGCCGAATTGCTCTCCCGCGCGGTGCTGTGGCAGGGGCGGCCGGCCGAAGCCGACGCGATCCTGGCGCAGTTCGAACCCGACGGCCTCGACGAGCTGCAGCTGGTTCGGTGGGGTATCCCGCGGGTGTCCACACTGTTTTGGTCGATGGGCGAAGTGGCACACGCCCAGGACATCCTGGCCGTGATGCGACAGCGGGTCACCCACCCCGCCCTGCGCCTTGTCGTGGAGGCCACTGGGGCGGCGATGGCGGTGCACCAGAACAAGATTGAGGAGGGCATCGCGGCCGCGGAGGCCGTCCTGGCCGATCCCACTGCGCCCAAGCAGGCCGTCGACTTCGCCGCGTTCGCCGCTGGCCTCGCCATGCCCGTCGCCGGGCGTGGCGCCAACTTCGAGCCGATCGCCGCACGGTGTCGCGCGGAACAGAAGCCCACCGACGGGATGATCCGTTGGATGATCCGGTACGGCGACATCCTGGCACTGGCGCACACCGGCCGACTGGATCTCGCCGATCAGCGGGTGGCCGACTACAGCAGGTTTTCCTCTCAGGGACAGTTCGTCGGTTGGGCGATCGCAAAAATCATGGCCGGCGTCGTCGCCGTCTACCGAGGAGACTTTCCTTCGGCCATCGCCTCATTCGAGCAGTCGCTCGCCGCGCTCAACGCCGAGAATTCCTTGCCGTGGCGGTTGCCGTGCCGGCTGCTGCTGGCCCGGGCGTATGCCGCGCTGGGCCGAACGGCCGAAGCCGAGCGGGTGCTCGCCGACGCCAACGAACACGCCGGCCCGCACCTCGCCTTGCATGAGCCGATGGCCATCATCGCCAAGTCGTGGCTCGCTGCCGCCCGCGGCGGTGAACGCACCGGAGTCGACCTGGCGCGTGCCGCCGCCGACACCGCCCATCGCGCAGGCCAATACGCGATCGAAGCCGAGGCCCTGCACCACGCGGCCCGCTTCGGGGACCGCACAGTCGCGGCTCGCCTGGGAGCGCTGGCCAAACAGGTCGACGGCACGTCGGCCCCGCTCTATGCCCGCCATGCGGCAGCGCTGGCCGGATCCGATCCGCGCGCCCTGGACACGGTGAGCATCGACTTCGAGAATGCAGGTCTGCTGCTCTCGGCCGCGGACGCCGCTGCCCAAGCCGTCGTGCTCTATGACCGCGCCGGCCATAACCGACACACCACCGAAATAGCTGCGCGGGCACTGCGACTCGCCGGGGTGTGCGGCGGCGCCACCACGCCGGCGATCCGGGCCGCGGCCCGGCCCCTTCCGATCAGCTCCCGCGAACGTGAGATCGCCGCCCTGATCGCGGAAGGCCTGTCCAACCGCGAGATCGCCGACAAGCTGACTGTGTCCGTGCGTACCGTCGAAGGGCACATCTACCGGGCCTGCATCAAACTCGACGTCTCCGACCGCGACGAGCTGGCGGCCATCGTCGCGTGCAATAAGATCGGCTGACCGGGTTGGTTGCGGCGACACTACTCCAGCTCGCTGGTCGGCGCCGAGGCGTCATCGAGTAGTAGCCGGGCCTCAAGGGGCGCGGTCCCGCTCGCGCAGCTAGCCGACCGCGCGGCGAGTCCCCGGTGTCCGGGATTCAGTGGCGGCGGCTGCCCGTGAATTACGTTTGCGCGCTTAGTGTTTCGCATATCGCACCGGCCGCCAGCCGAAACGAGGTGCGCCCTGCGAACACCCGGCCGCCGCTCCCGGATGTCTGATCGGCAGCGCACAACCCCGTTTTCACATCGGGTAGTCGGCTACGCGTGTCCACAACACCGGTGGCTACCTAAGTTTCCTCATACACCAAATCCACGGGTACGAATCCAGCCCAGGGAGACGAAATGCTATTCAATCCAGCAACAGTGGCGCCCCACCGTGACGCGCCTACCCTCGCGGCGCCCGTATGGGCCGACCGCGCATCCGCTTGCCCAGTGCCGTCGTATCCACCTGTTGTGGGGGATAAGGTGACGGCGACGCCGGGCGCCGGGGGAGCATCGAACACCAACCCCGCTTCCCCGGCGCCCGTTCTCACCAGCGCGCCCGAGGCGATGTCCGCCTTCGGGATTTCCGATGTCGCGTCGCAGGCCACTGCGCGCCGGCATCGCTGGATCATCTCGCTCAGGCATCGGTTGTCGCAGCGCTCAGACGCCCCGCGCCGATCCTATCCACCACGGCGCCCCGCCTACCTCGAGCGCGCCGCAATGGCTCGCGCAATGGAACGACTGTGAACGGCCTAACGGTCGCCGGTGAGGGCGTTTTCCTGGTCATGATCAGCATCGGCACCTACCACCTCTCCACATGGCTGGAGCGGTGGGACTACAAGCGCCACCGCGAGGACTGAGGCGGCCCCCTCACTGGGCCGCAACCCAGAAACCTGTTTCAGGATGATGACTTTCGATCGGTCCGCGGTACTGATCGTCGATGACGCTTTGGAGATGGGGCGACCGGTACTTTCTCAATCCGCGCGATTCGAGTAGTCCGCTACGCATGTTCCCCAACAAGAGCCGGCGTAGACCTAATCGCATCGACCCCGGGATTGCTCTCCCGACGATAAAACCTTCAACAACCTCAAAGAACGGAAAAGCGCAATGTCCAAATTGTCTCCAGGAACCTCGCAGGATCCTTTCGTCGCCTACGCCGACTGCATCCTCGAGGGAGGTACGCTTGCGTGGCGAAACAACAACCCGGGAAATCTGCTGCCGGGGAAACTCCCCTACAAGAACGCGATTGGCATCGATAAGCGTGGGCTTGCGATCTTTCCCGACTACAGCTCAGGATGGACGGCGCTGCACGACGTGCTGCGGTCCAATCTCTATGGCAGCCTTAGCATCACCGACGCAATGAAGAAGTACGCCCCGGCCAGCGACCCCCGCAACGATCCCGTCGCGTACGCCGCCCGGATTCACCAGCTGACCGGCCTCGACACCACCCGGCTCGTCAAATCGTTGAGCGATGACGAACTCCAGAAAATGATGGGCGCCATCAAACAGGTGGAGGGCTTCACCGTGGGCACGATTCACCACCCGACGGACTCCAACCTGACACCTCAACTGCGGGACCTCTTCGGCCTGACCAGCTCTTCAGACGCCTCGGCCCCCTCCGACACGTCGGGCGACTCGAACACCGTAGCAGCCTCGGACGGCTCCGAAACATCCAGTGCTACAGCCAGTTCCGACGCCTCGGACGCCTCAGACAGTTCCGACAGTTCAGATACCTCGGACAGCTCGGACACGTCGGGCAATTCCGACAGCTCCAGCTCGCCGGATAGCACGGACAACACGGCCGGTTCCGAAACGACCGACAGCACAGACAATTCCGACACCTCCGATACCTCCGGTACCTCCGATACCTCCGACACGTCGGACAGCTCGGACACGTCGGACAGCTCCGACAGCTCGGATGACTCCGGCTCGTCTGCAACACCGGAGCCGGAGCTCGCCGGCGCCGACAGCTAGGCCGACCGAATGGGTGGATGCACCCGACGGTTAGGCCGCGGGTGCATCGTCCACCGGTAGGAGATCCGGTATCCCGCAGTGCCGGGTACCGGATCACCGGTCCGGACGGACCTCCCCGAAACCGAATACCCCGCCATAAACCCAGCGGCAGAACAACTGTCGCGCCCGACTCCGCGATCGAGGCATTGATATGACCGCACCTTGGGTCGTCGACCAGAACGACGACAACAGCGCCGACACCAACATCGACGACAGCACCGATACTTCGGGGGACACCGATAGCAGCACAGACACCGGTGGTGACGTCATCGGCGACTCCCCCAGCGATACAGTTCCGGACGCCGACGCACCCAGCGACTCGGGAATCGACCCCCTCGAAGCGCCGGAACCCGAGCCACAGAAGTCCGGTACGACAGGCCCCGACGCCGGCGCCGACACCACCGCGAGGGACTCCTCGACAGGAGCGGACGCGCCGTCGGCTGACCCAGGGCCGCCCTACCTGATCGTCGACCAGTATTCCGGCGACAGCGGAATGAACCCGCCCTGGAGCGCGCTGGTTGCCCAACCGCAGTTCTACGGCGCCATCATCAAGGCGTGGGAAGGCAATACCTTCAACGACGGCGGTTGGTTTGCGCAGAACTGGCCGGCGGTCAAAGATGCCGGCGGATCACGTTACGGCAGTAGCTGGTTCCGTGGCGCCTACCTATTCCTCAAATTCGATACGGCCGGTGCCGATCAAGCCGCGGCGTACCTGCAGGCGGTCGACGCCGCCGGTGGGTGGGACCACGGTGACATCATGCCGATCATCGACGTCGAATTGGGCGGCGCGGCGAACACCAACCACCGTGCCAGCGCGCAGCAGGTAATCGACTGCGTCAGTGCCTGCGCACAGCAGCTCAAGTCCGAACTCGGAAGTCGCGTCATGCTTTACGGACGCGGCGCGATGCGCGACCTCGGCATCACCGACAAGATGGGCTGCGATGTGGCCTGGAACCCCAGCTACACCCCACAGATGGTCCGCCACGGCCTCGAGGCCTTCCAGCTCGACGAGATCGTCCTATGGCAGTACTGCGGCGACAACACGTCCTACCTTACCGGCTATCCGCACACCGTTGCGGGCTTCAACAAGATCGACATCAGCGTGTTCGTCAAGGGCGCCGCACGGCCCACACTCGACGATCTCCGAAACGCCGTTCTCAAGTAGTACGGCTGTAAGCTATTGAAATCCCCAGGAGCACACCGTGACACACCGAGCAGCCATCGTCGGAGTCAATGACTACACCGCCCAGACGAGCCTGCCGCCCGGCTGGTCGGTGAGCAATCTCAACCGCTCGCTCGACGACGCCGACGCGATGAACACGCTCTTGAGCCAGAGTTTCAATGCCACGGTCATCGCGTCATTGACGGACGGCGCCGCCACGCGTGACGCCATCTACGCCGCGATCAGGAACCTGCTCGCGCAGAGTGACGCTGGGGATGTGGCGACGTTTTTCTTCTCCGGCCATGGGGGCCGGCTACCGGCCGATGACTCAAACCCGCAGCGCTACTATGAATGTTTCATTCCCGCGAGCGGTGCCCCGATTACCGACCTCGATCTGCATGCGTTGGCCGACTCGCTGCAGCCATCCTTCGTCAACTTCACCGTGATCCTCGACAGCTGCAATTCCGGCGGCATCCATGAGGGCACGCCCGACGAGCCGGTGAAGTCGGCGACCTACTCCGCCGATGTCGTGCGGTCCTGCGTCAGCACGATGTCCACGATCGTGCCCTGCGGCGTCCTCATCGACCCGGGGAGCACCGCATTCGACGGCAACGTTTCCCACGTCGTCGGCCAAGGCAATGGCGTGGTTTGCAGTGTCGACGACAACAAGGCTCTCGTCGCCGGGTCGAAATCGTGCGTGGTGGCGGCATGCCGATACGACGAGTCGGCGTGGGAGGCCGATACCCACAGCGCGCTCACCCAGGCATTGGTCAACGTCGTCGCGGCGTCGGGCGCCGACATCAGCTATCTCGATCTGATCGACAAACTTCGCGACGAGGTACAGAACCAGCTCGGCAGGTCGCAGACACCAACGCTGTTGGGCCAGCAGAACCGCATGGACGAGAACTTCCTCGCCGGCTGGAACACCTCCAAACCCGAGCAGTTCGATTACGCTGCCACCTGATGCCCGCCGAGCGGGGCGCGGATCACTGGGGTGTCATCTTGAGGCGTTCGCGTTGGTCCACCCGCGCCCCGGATTGATACTGTGGGCCACAAGGACTCTGGGCATGCGTTTGATCGGCAGATCAGGAACCGCCCGCGTTGTCCTGCGCGGCGGGGTCTGAACCCGAGGCCGTGACCGAACCATCCGCGGAGGTGCTTTGCGGTCCGACAGCCGTCGGCGGCTGCACGAGATCGGGCGCGTCCGCCGGCGGGAGGACCGGCAGGTGGCTGCACAACAGCGCGACCACTTGCATGCCCGGTCGCGAATAGGTCCACGTCCCATCGGACGTGGTGCTCGAGGCACCCGCCAGCGAGAACGGACCGACAAAGCCATTGCCGCTCAACGACGCTTGGTCCTGGCCACTCCATTGCACCGAGATGTTGAGGTCTTTGACCACGACGATCGCGATCGGCAGCCCATATGTCAGCGCGGCGTCACCCTGGGTGACCGCTGCGTTCGGCGCCGGCAACAGCCCGCCCTTCGGCATGCCAGGCACGTACCAGTTGGGGTCGGCCAAGAAGACCCCGTCCCAGGTCGACACCCCTGCCGCCGCGAAGCCGATGGTCGCGGACATGTATTTGAAAGACACCGACATGCGGGGGGGCGGTGGCGGC
>NZ_LZKV01000149.1:0-948 GCF_001672995.1 Mycobacterium sp. 1482292.6
ACTTTCCCAGCGCCAACAGCATTTCGGCGGTGTGTCGCGATAGTTGCCAGCCGCCCTGGAAGGGGGTGAACTCCATCGGGAAGGTGAAGTTGGCGTTGTTGGCCTGGGCGGTGTGAACGGCGATGGTGGCCTTCACGTTCGACGGATTCTTGTCCGACCACGCGATGTCGTTCGCGTTGAAAGTCATCGGCAGATAGCCGTTGTCGCGCAGGGCGTTGGTGAATTTGTCCAGGGTGACCGCGCTCTCCGGCTTCGCGCCCTCCACCAGATTCACCTTGCTGGCACCCGGAACGTTCGGGTCGGCGAGCCGCGTGAGCACGTCGGTGAGGGCCTCGGGCGGCGGCAGGGGAGCCGTGTTGGGCGCGGCAACCTGGCTCGAGGTGGCCGGTGGGAGCGAAGACGTGGCCGACGAACCGGTATTCGGGTGCGGCGACGAACATGCCGCGAGTCCGACCGCCGCCAAGGCGGCGGCGGCGCTCAGCGCTACGGGCAGTGGCCGGTGCATCCAGTCGGTCGGCCGGCTAGACGCCTCTGGCCGCTTCGCGAACGAAGGGTGTCGCTAAGGTCTGGCCGATGGGTGCAACGGAAGTCACACCGGCGGAGGGGGCGACGACGGCGACGCGAGTCGAGCCTGTGGCGAGGCTTTTTGCGGTCACGCTGGCACCTCCTGAGGCCCTTTCGATCATCACGATTAGTGGCCGAGATTACCAGCGTGACGAAAATCTTAACTTTTCGTGGGTATTTGACTCCGCACATCAATCGGCAATCGCCGGTAGCTTTGAAGTATCCGCCGCACCAATTCGGTGTGGGAAAGGAGCGCAAGATGGGTAGCTCAGAGCGTTCTGAAGCTTTCGGAACACCGCACGAATCAGACATGTCCAGCGGCGACGAGGCCGAGTTGGAGCAACTACGCCGCGAGGCAGCGATGTTGCGCGAGCAACTCGAGCA
>NZ_LZKV01000150.1:0-617 GCF_001672995.1 Mycobacterium sp. 1482292.6
ATGCGGCGAAGTTCGACGCCGCGGTGGCGTCGCATCGTGAGGCGCTGATCGCCGAGTGGAAACACGATCAGGCCACCAGCGCCGGTGATCAGCGGCCCCCGATGCCGGGCACGGTCGAGGCATTCATGCGCCTGATCGAGACCGGCTGGGACGCCGAGGCGGCGCGGCGCCCGCACGGACAGCACACCACCGTGGTGGTGCACCTCGACGTCGAGCAGCGCGCTGCGGCACTGCATCTGGGTCCGCTGCTTACCGATGCCGACCGCCAATACCTGACCTGTGATGCCACTGGTGAGGTCTGGTTCGAGCGTCACGGCGAGGTCATCGGTGCCTGGCGGGCGACGCGGGTGATCAACCGGCGGCTGCGCCGCGCGCTGGAGTACCGCGACCGCACCTGTGTGGTGCCGGGTTGTGGTGCCACCCGCGGTCTGCACGCCCACCATATCCGGCACTGGGAAGACGGCGGCCCTACCGAACTAGCCAACCTGGTGCTGGTCTGTCCCTACCATCACCGGTCACACCATCGCGGTGTCATCACCATCAGCGGACCCGCACACGCACTCGTGGTCCGCGACGACGAAGGCCGAGTACTGAGCCCGGGATCGCTGGCGCGCCCA
>NZ_LZKV01000151.1:0-4679 GCF_001672995.1 Mycobacterium sp. 1482292.6
GGCGGCCGGGCGAGCCACCTCGGCGCGGCGGGCCGCACCGATGACGGCGCACGTTGCCAGCACCACGATGGCCGCGGCGACGGCGAACGACACCCGGATGCCGGATCGTCCGGCCCACGCGATGAACCCACCGACGAACGGTCCGACGGCGAAACCCGCCGTGAGTACCGCCCCGGCGGTCGCGGCGCCGGCGGGGCCGCGCAGATCCGAGGCCCACGCGGTGCACGAACTGATCGCGAGGCCCACACCGATCCCGACGATCAGGCGACCCAGCAGCAGCGCGCCCGCGTGCTGGGACAGCAGCATGACCGCCGTTCCCGTCAGCGCGGCCACCGATCCGGTCAGCGCCACCGGCCGGCGCCCGAGCGTGTCCGACGCGCGCCCGCCCACGAGCAACCCGGGAAGCAATCCCAGCGCGTAGATGCCGAAGATCCCGTCGAGGGTGGTCGTGCTGAGGTGGGCCCGGTCGCTGATCACCGGCATCAGCCCGACGAAGTGATTGGCGACCCATCCCGTTGCCAGCAGCAGCGCCAGCACGCTGACGAACAGCGCCCCCGTACCCGCCGCCTCGCGCCCGGCTCCGGTGATGCCGCCGCGGCCGCTGCGCACATTCGACGAGGTCACTGAGCTTCCTCCCCTTTCAGACCCGATGCGCATACGCGGCCGACCGCCGATGGTAGAACGCGAGGTAACCCGGGCGGTTATTCCCGCTGCGCGCAACCGGATCGCGGCGGCGCCGCGATGTGGCCGCTGCCACGCCGTCCCTGCAAACACGGCGGTCATCGGTCCGGGGCGCTATTCGGGGTTTGAAATCAGGCGATTTGGTGTACTGATACCACTACTCGCACCCAGGAAGGCAAATGATGAAGTATATTGCGGCAGCTGCGATCGCGATCTCCGTCTTGCTGTCCAGCGCGTGTTCGGCCTCACAGGTCATCAACACCGGCGGGGACACCAAGTGCAAGGACTTCACCACGCAGGACGAGAAGAAGCAGAACGACGAAGTGAGCAAGATGCTCAAAGACAAGAGCGGTAACGACCCGACCAATGTGGAGATTTCCGCCACGCGCCTGTCGGTGACGACCTACTGCCAGACGCTCGGCAAGCCGGACACCAAGATCTCTGAGGCGCCGCACGGCTGACGCCAGCTGACCACGGCACACAGCCGGTTCCCGCTCGCTCGGGAGCCGGCTGTCTGCGTTCCGGGGGCATCGGGCACCGCCGCCGCGCCGACGCACTTCGGGTCAAGGCGATCCATATTCTTGCACCGGGGCATCGGTGCGGAAATGATGACACCGATTTGTCCCAGCATGCCGCTGCGGCCTGACCGAGTCGCTCGCTGACGACTCGCGCCGCGGGGCCGCCGTCCTCCTAGAAAGGTAGCTCGTGAGCGCCCTTTCTACCGAGCCGATTCCCCTGACGGTCCCGCACGGCACCGTGGCCGCGCCGCGACCCGGCCGCCGCCGGATCCTGTCGCCCACATTGCCGTTGGCATTGCTCGGCTTCGCCCTGTTCCTCGGCGGCTGGTATCTGAGCGTCGACGTGCTGGCGCTGCCGCGATTTCGCGGCCTTCCCGGTCCGACCGAGGTGATCCGGGAGTGGCTCAGCCCGAACCCGGCCTACGGCACATCCATTTTCACGGCGTCGTATTACGAGCACATCTGGGCGAGCGTTCGGCGCGTAGCCCTGGCCTTCGCGGCGGCGCTGGTCACCGGAATCCCGCTCGGCCTGCTGCTGGGGTGGTCATCGCGATTTCGTCAGTACACCTTTCCCATCTTCGAGTTGATCCGACCCATCCCCATCCTCGCGTGGGTTCCTCTGGCAATGCTGATGTTTCACAGCAGGGAGGGCTCGGTCATCTTCCTGACGTACCTGGCAGCGTTCTACGCGGTCACGTTGAACACGTTGCTCGGGGTCCAGTCGATCGACCAGAACCTGATCCGGGCGGCGCAGTGTCTGGGTGCCGGCCCGCGCGAGGTGCTGCGCACCGTGGTGATTCCGGGATCGCTGCCCTACATCTTCACCGGCCTGCAGATCGGCATGGGCGTCGCATGGTTCTCGTTGGTTGCGGGGGAGATGATCGCCGGCCAGTTCGGCCTCGGTTATCTGATCAACGCCTCGTACACGACCACCCGCTACCCGACGATCGTGATCGCGATGATCACCCTCGGTGTGATCGGTTTCGCCAGCAGCGCTTTGATCCGACTGCTCGGTGACCGGCTGATGGCCTACCGGGCCCGGAGCATCGGGTCATGAGCGGGGGAAACCTCGTCCTGAGCGGTGTCGGCAAGGCGTACCGGACGACGGGCACCCCGGTGGTGGCGGTGGAGGATTTCAGCCTCGACATCGCCGCGGGCGAACTGCACGTCATCGTCGGACCGTCGGGATGCGGAAAGAGCACGCTGCTGGGAGCCGTCGCCGGATTCACCGACATCACCTCGGGCCGAATCCAACTGGACGGCGAATTGCTCTGCGGCCCAGGTCGTCCCACCGCGACGATCGGCCCGGACCGGGTAGTGGTCTTCCAGGACAGCACCTTGTTCCCGTGGTTCACGGTCGCCGAGAACGTGAGCTACGGCCTGGTGGCCCAGCGGCGACTGAGCCGCCGGGACGCGGCCGAGATCGCCGTCGAGCGCCTGCACGACGTCGGCCTGGGCGAGGTGGCGCGCAGTTACCCGGGCGAACTGTCCAGCGGCGTGCAACGCCGCGTCGAGATTCTGCGCGCGCTGGTCATGGAGCCGACCGTGCTGCTGCTCGATGAGCCGTTTCGGGGGATGGACGCGATCTCGCGCTCCGCGATGCACGATGCGCTGCTGCAGATCTACGACAAGTCCGCCGTCACAGTACTTTTCATCACCCACGACATCGAGGAAGCCGTCTACCTGGGCAGTCGTGTCACCGTGATGACGACCCGGCCCGGCCGGGCCAAGACCACGATCGAGGTCGACCTCGACCGCCCGCGCGACCGCGACCTGATCACCGCGCCCTACTTTCGTGAACTCGTCGGCGAGGTCTCCGAGGCGGTTCGCGACGAAGCCAAGCGTGCCTTCGACGCGGGCGAGCGGGAGATGGCGCAGTGACGACGCTGTTTCGGCGCGCCGACCACGCGGACGCGTCGGCGCTGAGGCGCGGCGCGATCGGCATCGTCGTCTTCGCCGCCGGCTGGGAGCTGGCCACCCGGCTCGGCAACTGGACCGGTGTCAGCGTGCCCGTGGTGGGGCAGCTACCGGCGCCCTCCGCGGTGATCGTCGACTTCCTGAAACTCCTTGCCAGGCCGGGCTATTGGAACAGCTGGTCGCTGTCGTTTCAGCGAGTGCTGGCCGGCTTCGCCGTGGCGCTGCTGGTGGGCGGCACGCTAGGCCTGCTGATGGCGGCCCGTCCCTGGTTCAAACGCGTGGTGTTCCCGGTATTCGAATCGCTGCGGCCGGTACCGCCATTGGCGTGGGTGCCGATCGCGATCATCTTCTGGCCGACTCAGGAGCTGTCCATCACCTTCGTGACATTCCTGGGTGCACTCTTTCCGATCGTGCTCAACACGGTCGGCGGTGCCGAACAAATCGACCGCAGGCACGTGCTGGCCGCGCGGTCGATGGGCGCAAGCCGCTCATGCGTCTTTCGACGGGTGCTGCTGCCCGCGCTGCTGCCGTCATTGGTCACCGGGGCGGCCGTCGGCATGGGCATCACGTGGGAGGTGGTGGTGGCCGCCGAGCTCATTTCCGGCGGCGGCCAGCAGTACGGTGACGGCGGGCTGGGCTTTCTGGTGTGGAACGCCTACGAGGGCAACAACTTACCGCGGGTCGTCGTGGCGATGATCAGCCTGGGCATCGCGGGCTACCTGTCGAGCGGCCTCGTGCGCGCGCTGGGAAACCGCCTCATGCCATGGCGGCGCGTGGCGGCATGACCGGAAACCGGACCGGCGCAGTCCTTTTCGATCGCGTGTCCTTCCACGTCCGTAAGGGACGGGAGGACGTCCACGTCGTCGACGACTGCTCGCTGCGCATCGAACCCGGCGAGATCGTCGCGATGATCGGACCCTCGGGCGGTGGCAAGACGACCATCGGATACCTGCTGGCTGGTTATCACCGGCCCAGCAGCGGCCTGATCGCCGTCGACGGCAAAGAGGCCCGCGGACCCTCAGCCGACCGCCTGCTGCTGTTTCAAGAGAACGCGCTGATGCCGTGGCTGACGACCGCCGAAAACGTCATGTTCGGACCGCGTGCGCGCGGCGAGGACAGGGTGGCGGCGCGGCAGCGCGCGGATGCCGTCCTGGCTCGGGTGGGACTCGCCGAATTCGCCAACCGTTATCCCGCAGAGCTTTCCGGCGGCATGCGGCGCCGCGCCGAGCTGGCTCGCGCGCTGATCAACGAGCCCGCCGTGCTGATCCTCGACGAGCCGTTCCGGGGACTCGACGCGATGACCCGCGAGCTGATGCAGGAGTACACGGCCGAACTCCTTGCCGAACAACGCCGGACGGTCCTGTTCATCACCACGGATCTCGACGAGGCGCTGCTGCTTGCGGACCGGCTGCTGGTGATGACGGGGCGTCCCGCCCGGGTGCGCGAGGAGTTCGCCATCGAGCTGGCCCGCCCCCGCCAGCGGATCGATCTACTGAACGACGACCGCCTGCAAAACATCAAACACCGTGCCATGGAGCTGTTGCGAGCCCCGACAGCTGCGCA